>NZ_JZWY01000826.1:0-1783 GCF_000966955.1 Streptomyces sp. NRRL S-495 | reverse complement strand
GGCCGGCGGCGATGTCGGTCATGCTGGCCGCGGTGAGCGCGGGCGCCGGAACTCGGCCGGGTCCGGTGTGTCGGAGCTGAGCGAGGGCAGCGGCGGAGTCGGCGACGAACACCCACTCGGCGAGGCGCATCAGCGGGCCGCCGCCGTAGCGGCCGGTCTCGGGCCGATAGGTGTCCCACTGCACCCGGCCGCAGGCGAGGCCGGCGTCGACCAGGCCCTCGGCCCAGGCGGCGACGTGGCGGGCGGTGTCGGCGAACGCTCCGTCCTCGTGACGGACGCGCAGTCGCAGATGGGGTTCCGGGTCCTGGTAGCGGATGAACCAGAGCGGCAGCGGGCCGAGGACACCCATCAGTTCGGGCAGGCGGGCCAGCAGGTCGGCGTGCCGGTCCGGTTGGGCGTAGACCTTGGCGTACGCCCAGCCCGTGCCGGCGGTCCCCAGTGAGCGGCCGGGAGCGGGTCCGGTGGGACGCCGGACCTCCGGGGGGCGAGCGGGCTGTTGGGTGGCGACGAGGGGGAGGGTGAGTTCGTGCGCGCGACCTGCGATCCATCCCAGCGCGCAGAGTCCGGGGGCCTCCCGCAGAGTGGCTCGGCCGTGCTGGTCGAGGTGGGCGCGCAGGAGCTGCCGGTGGTGGCGCTCGGTGAGGTCGAGCCGAAGGCGCCGGTCGCCCTCGCCCAGATCGACGGTGGCGGGGATCCGTCGGCGCTCCCGGATCGCGGCGAGGCCGCTGTCCCATCCGCTCCAGGGATCGGTGGCCGGCGGCAGGTCGGCGGCGTCCAGGTGCCAGCGTGCGGGGGCGAGGATGCTGCGCCCGTACCGGATGGCGGGCAGGAACGGCAGCTCGGAGGCGGCCGGACCCCAGGCGAACGGTGCGAGGACCGCCGCCCGAGCCCGGGGAAGCTCGGCCAGGAAGCGGGCCAGCGGGTGGGTGAAGTCGCTGAGCTGCACCGCGTTGAGGATCGCGGGTTCGACCGGACGACCGGTGCTGCGGGAGAACAGCCACAGGTGCCGGGCGTCGGCAGTGACGGTCAGGTCCTCCAGCAGGATCGTCCCGTGGCCGTGTTCACCGATCGTGATGCTCTCGCGCAGCACGGCGGGAGTCCGGGCGACGTTCTCTGTCCGCACGCGCAGCGGCGGGCTGGAGAGCTGAGTGCGGACGGCTCCGGCGGTCAGTGCCGGGGCGCGGCGCAACGCACCGGCGAGACGGTCTCGGGCGGTGTCGTCCAGCAGGTGCAGGAAGCGGCCGGTGGTCGTTCCGGCGCCGTTGGCGACACCGGTGACCACGAGGGTGAACAGCCCGCCGTCCAGCAGGGCCGGGGCTTCGCTGTGGAGCTGGAAGCACAGCTCCAGATGGGCGGGCGTCTGCTCGACCGCTGCGGGGGCGAGGTGGTCGAGCACGTCGTCGACGTCCACGGTGGTCAGCCCGTCGAGCGCCGCCAGTTGGGCCAGCTCCAGGAGAACGGCATCGCGCTCCCGCACGGCCGGCGGCGCGACGGTCAGGGCGGAGCCGCGGTATCCGGCCGGAAAGCCGAGGCCGGTGTCGGGGTTGACCAGGTCCAGGAGCGGCACATGGGCGCCGGGGCCGTACCGCTCCAGAAAACGGGCGTGGTAGTCCCGCCAGGCGGGCGGGCCCTGCGGGTACGGGCTGGAGCGGGCCAGCGCGGCGGCGGCCCGCTCGGCCTCCCGCGCCACCTCCGTGGGCAGCACGAGGTCGCAGCCGAGACGCAGGTCCACCGCCAACGACGGCACACCCTCTCCGGG
The DNA here is from genome assembly GCF_000966955.1 of Streptomyces sp. NRRL S-495. NCBI lineage: Bacteria > Bacillati > Actinomycetota > Actinomycetes > Kitasatosporales > Streptomycetaceae > Streptomyces > Streptomyces sp. NRRL S-495. The sequence goes on along the minus strand of NZ_JZWY01000826.1, from coordinate 24 downwards.
AACCGCCGCCATCAGGTTCGGCAC
>NZ_JZWY01000825.1:0-11153 GCF_000966955.1 Streptomyces sp. NRRL S-495 | reverse complement strand
CGCCATCAGGTTCAGCACCTCGGATCGCCCCGACGGCTGAAGTGCCGGGTTCTCGGCGTTGTGCCGGTCCAGGCGGTCGTGGACGGCCCCGAGCCGGGCCAGAGCAGGTTCGTGCGGCCCCTCGGGGCCGGGGGCGGTCTGTCGGAGCTGGGAGATGACGTGGCCGAGCGGGTCCGGCTCTGCCATCGGGGTGCGCAGCGAGGTGATCAGGACGCGTTGCCGGACGAGCTGGGTGACCAGCCGGAGGACGGCCCCCGGCGGTGCGTCCGGGAACTCGGCGGTGACCTTGTGGACGAGGTCGTCGACCCGGACGGCATCCCGGGCGGCGGCCAGGATCGCGTCGACGGGCGGGGTCCGGCGGACCGTGACCTCCTGCGGTTTGCCGTCCGGCGCGGAGGGCTGGCGACAGGGAAGGACCAACCGCTCGCCGCGCACCCGGCACGTGGTGTCGGCGGTGACCGTCAGCTGCCCGAGCAGTGCCCGGTCCTGCTCCAGTCGGTCCACCACGGCGGCCAGCCAGGCCGCGTCGGGCCGCGCGATCGCGCGATGCTCCTCGCTCCAGGCGAGCGAGGTCTTGTCGCCCAGCCGGACGGGGGCGACGCCGGCGAACAGTCCGAACGGTGTCGCGCGGTGCCGCATCCGCAGGAGGTAGCGGACCAGGGACCCGCCGATGCGGCGCAGCCGCCGCTCGGAGGCGACCAGGCCAGCCGTCGCGGCCTCGACGCGAGCCGCCAGGGCCGGGCTTGCCACGGTCACCGCGTCGGCCACACCCGGTAAGCCCCACGCTTCGGCTATCCACCGGCTCCACGCGGCCCGGTCCGGTCCGTCCTCGTTGCTCAGGTCCGGCCACGGCGTGGTGACCGGTGTACCAACGGCGGCGCGCAGCAGCGCGTCGTCCACGGCCCGGAACATCCCCTACCCCCAGTGTGTTTGTCGGTGATCGGCCCCCTTGGCGGGCCGGGACCTCGCGGCCCCGGCCCGCCGTTCGGTCAGGCGACGCAGGTGCTGTTCGAGCAGGCGCTCGCGCAGGTCTCGCCGCAGCCGTCGTCGGTGTTGCTCATCAGCTCGGCGATCACCGGGCCGTGCTCGACGACCGTGATGTCCAGCTCGAAGTCGCTGGCGCTGGTGGCGTTCGGCATCTGGTTCCTCCTGGTGGATGTGGTGCGCGGTTGGGGGTGGGCCTGGCTCGGGGCGGCCGGTCAGGGCTGCTGGTCGGGCCAGGAGATCGAGATGCGGGAGTGGGTCTTGTCGACCACGCGCCCCTCGGGCAACTGACTGTCGGGGGTGTCGGCGGGGTGGATCTCGATGCGTGCACCGGGCCCACCCCGGTGCTGCCGGTCCCAGGTGCGGATCTCGTCCACGAGCTTGCTCGCGGCGGCGGAGGCGGCCGGCTGTCGTCCACCGCGCGAACGGTGCGGTAGGCGAAGGTGCCGCCGACGACGAGCGTGGCGACGCCGAGGGGAGAAGCGGACGCGACGATGCCGGCGTCCCGAGCGGAGACGGTGGCGGTCAGCCGGGCGTGGCCGTCGAAGGCCGTGGCCAGCCACAGGTCGAGGTCGTGGGTGGGCTCCTCGCCGCCGACGGTGACCCCGGACCACGCCTCCTGCCGCGGGGAGACCAGGGCCGCGCGCAGCGCCTCGACGTCGACCTGGTCGCCGTCGTCCAGGCGCAGCCCGACCTCCTCGTTCGGGGCCTCGTGCAGGAGCACCAGTTGCTCGCGCTGTTCGCCGGCTCCCTGCATGGGGACGAATCCGCACAGCTCGTAGCCGCGGCTGACGAGGTGGTCGCCCTCGCGGACGAGGAGGAAGGAGCGCATCAGCCCGCGAAGGCGCAGGGGCACGACGATCCGTCCACCGGGCGCGAGCTGGTCGACCCAGGCCGGCGGGATGTCCGGGGCGCCGACGGTGACCTCGATGAGGTCGTAGGGAGCGCGGTCGGGCGCGCCGTACTCGGCGTCGGCGGTGACGACGTGGACGCCGTCGTACCCGGTGTCGGCCAGCAGGCGGCGGGCCCGGTCGGTGACTTCCGGGTCGATGTCGAGGGTGGTGACGGTGCCGCCCGGCGCCACGAGTTCGGCGAGGTAGGCGGCGTTCATGCCTCCGGATCCGACCTCCAGGACGTTCTCGCCCGGCCGCGGGTCGGCCTGCTCCAGCATGATCGCCTGGATGTTCGCGGCCGAGACGGAGCTGATGGCCAGGCCGTTCGGGTCCCGTTTGGTGACCACGGCGCGGTTCGGGTCGTAGGCGTCGGTCGGGGAGGCCTCGGGGGCGAAGACCTCGCGGGGCACCGATCCGATGACGTCGGCGATCCGGTCGGTGCGGATCGCGTTCTGGTCCCGCAGTTGTTTCACCAGGCCGGCGCGAAGCTCGTGCGGCGATGGGGTGTTGTTCATGGGTGCTCCTTCGTGTCGGTACGCGCTGATCCTCGCGTCCTGGTCGGACGGCGCGCTCCCCGCGCGACAGTCCCGTGCTTCGGGGACCGTCACGCGGCGGCGCCGGGTGTCCGGGAGGGGTCGTCGGCCGGCGGCCGCTGCTGGGTGAGGACGGTGCGGACGTACTCGGCGGCGGCCGTGCCGCGGCGCATCCGCTCCGGCCGGTAGAGGCACGCCTGCACGATCGCGGCGACGAGCGCACCGCTGTCGCCTTCGTCCGCGAGCCACCCGTTGGCGTCGTAGCCGCCGTTGACGATGTCCTTCTCCAGGCTTCCGCCGGTGGTCCCGACCACCGGCAGGGCGGTGGCCATGGCCTCGTAGGCCGCCGTGGTCGTCTCCGGCGATGCGGCGAGGAACACGTCGGCGGCCGCGAACAGCATCGGCCGACCGTCGACGCCGGGGTCCGGTACGAACAGGACATCGGTCGGCCTCGGCGCCGGAGCGGCCACGACGCCGCACAGCAGCAGGACGGGGGCCAGGTGTTCGGGCAGGCGCCGCTGCGCCTGCCCGATGGTGTCGAACAGAACAGGCACCGCGCGCCGCTCCGCGTCCGTGACCGCGCTGATCACGATCGGCCGCAGGCTCGCTTCTTTGGTCCACAGCATGGTCCTGACCCGTGCGATCGTCTGGTGGTCCAGCAGGGCGTTGGGATCGATCGCCCGCGTCAGAGCACGGAACCGTTCCTCGGGCTCGAGGGCCCTGGGGCGGAAGACCGTGGTGTCCACGGAGATCATGGCTTGTCCTTCGGATGGTCGCAGTGGTGTATGCCAAGTGGCCGAGACAGGGCGGGCAGCAGCGGGACGGGACGGTGTCAGCGCGCCAGTTGGCGAGCGCGGCGCCGGGGCGTGCGGGCCCGTCTCAGTGCGCTGGCCAGGTCGTGGGGATGGGTGAGCGGCGGCAGGCCGGTGGGCGGCACGAGCCAGGTTCTTCCGTCGACGCCCGGCAGGCCGGGGCCGGGCATGGGCACAGTGATCGCCGGGAAGCTGCCCGCCGATCGTCCGATCAGCAGGCTGTCGCGAATCTGCCACGGCTCGTCGCGGCGCGCGGCGATCAGGAACTCGACGGCGAGGCGCCGGTCGTCGCACAGGACGGGTCCGGTCACAACACCGGCGGCCTGCATGTCGCGCAAAGCCGCGATGCCCAACTGCTGGTCGAGAACGCGGACAACGGCGAACCTGCCGCCCACCTCGATCGCCGCGAGCTGCCCGGACCGCCAGGCCCGGAAGGCATCGCCCGCCCACCGGTTGGCGGAGGCGAGCCAGCGCGCGCCGAGAAGATTCATGGCGGCGGGGGTGTGCGGCGGGACAACCGTGGTCGGGCCTCCCCTGATTACGGTCCTCACGAGGGCTTCCTCGTCCTGTCGGTGGTAAAGGCGAGCCGCGCCCAAACCGTCTTGGTCGTACCGGTCGTCGTCGTGCCCGCGCGGTCTGCCAATGCATTCACAATGGCGAGGCCTCGCCCACTCTCGTCCTGCGTGATCGGAACGGCCGGCAACGCCAGGTCCGGCCGCCGGTCCACGACCTCGACCCGGACGCCCTCGCTGGTCTGCCGGAGCCTCACATCGACGTCGTCGTGCGGCCGACTGCCGTGCCGGACGGCGTTGGCAACAAGCTCGGAGCAGATGCAGACGAGGTCGTCCGCCACATCTCCCTCCCACCCCCACTGCCTGAGCACGGAACGCACCTGACGGCGGGCGACCGGTACCTCGGCCGGCGTGGCCGTGAAGGTGGCCTGCCAGTGGCGCAGGTGCAATCCAGACCGCTCGACGACCACCATGTACCTCGCTCCCGTCCTCAGGAGCATCAGGACGCCCCTGCCTCGTTCGCTTGCGGGGATCAAGCGTGGACCCGGCACGCGGACAGAACCATCACCCCCAGACCGACACATGACCCCCATTCAGGGGACCGCGACGACCGACCCCGGACAGTTCGGCGACACTTCTCCCGAACCCCTGTGAGCGCCCTGGCATCAGTGGTAGGCAAGGACCGAAAGGTAGTTCGCAGCTGGGGCTGCGGCCCCGAAGGGACCGCGATGAGCAACCTGTTCGATGCCTTGGTCACACGCGACAAGATGGACTTCCGCAAGTTCCTCGCCGAGTACCGGCGGGCCGCACTCGCGCTCTACCAGGCGACCGGCGACACCGCCTATCGGAATGCCACGCTGACGGACAAGAGCTTCCAACGCTGGCGCAACGGAGATGTGGGACGGCCGCACCACCCCACTCCGGAAATCCTCAACAGCATGTTCGGCCGGCCCGCCGACGAACTGCTCACCCCCTGCACCGACGAGCAGGTCCGATCGCTACTGGCGGTGGCGGATCCTGTGCTCGATGAGAGAGAACTGGCCATGACCGCACGAGATGCCCGTGCCCACGCCGCCGAAGCGGCCGCCCAGCAGCTCCCCGACCTGTCCCTGGACCAGCTCGAGGACGACCTCGTCCACCTGGTCCGGTCCACCAACACCAAGCCTCCGCACCTGGTCTTCATGACCGCCAGGGAACTGCTCGGGGTCGCCATGGTGCAGCTCGACCGCACCCAGGTGCTGTCGCAGCGACGACGTCTGTACCTCGTGGCCGGCCAGGCCTCGGCGCTCCTGGCGGCCTGCGCCTTCGACCTCGGCGCCATGCCCCACGCGTTCGAACTGACCCGGGCCGCCGCCCTGTACGGCCAGGTCGCCGAGCACGGACCCCTCCAGGCGTATGCGCACGCGTACCTGGCCGTCCTGTACTACTGGAGCGGCAACCCCTCCCAGGCCGTACGCAAGATCGTGGAGGCCCGGGCCTTCCCCGGAGTCGGCGCCACCGGAACGGCCCGACTGGCCGCGATCGCGGCCCGGGCCTACGCCCACCGCGGCCAGGCCGACGAGGCCCAGCGAGCCGTCGCGGAGAGCACCGCCGACCGTGGGCCCGCCAGGGACGATCTTCATGACGGCCTGGCCGGCGAGTTCGACTTCAGCCCGGAGCGGGTGGCGATGAGCAACAGCGCCACCTTGTTGCTGCTCCGGGACGGCCACGGCGCCGAAGCGTCGGCGCGCCGGTCGCTGGAACTCGGCGCGGCACACGCGGTGAGCTCCAAGCAGTTGGTCGTCGCACCCCAAGCTCGCGCGGACCTGGCATCGGCCCTACTGATGCGCAACGAGCTCGACGGCGCCGCCGAAGCGCTGGGACCGGTGCTCGCCCTCCCCCGGGAGTGGCGCGGGGCCGGCCTCACCGTCAGGGTCAACGCGGTCCGGGCCGAACTGGCCTCGCCCGCGTTCCGCGGCACACCGGTCGCCCAGGACCTGGCGGAACGGATCGAGGACTTCACCGCGGTCGCCGCACCGAAAGTCCTCGGCCCGGCCACCGGGACATCGCGGCTCGCACTCGAAGGACACGGCGGATAGTCAGCGCACGCTCTCCAGAACAGCCCGCTCCTTGTCGGGGTCGATCCCGTGCTTGGCCCACCGCCGGTGCGGCACGGGGACGTTGCCCCGGCACAGCCAGGACCAGGTGTCCGCAACGGTCTCCGCGAGCGGCCGGCTGACGAAGCCGGCCGCGACCGCGGACGACGAGTCGATGACGGACACCCCCGGGTGGCTCCACCACAGCGGCAGCTCCGTCCACTCGCGCAGGCCGTGGCCGAGCAGAACCTCGTCCTCCACCCACACCAACTCCCCTGCACCGCCGGTCACTTCCACGCACGCCCGGAGCATTCCCCCCATCGTCTCCCGACCGGCCGGCGAGGCCAGGTTGTGGACTTGATGCCCGGCCCGCACCACCTGACCCAGCGCGAACTCGGCGACGTCGCGGATGTCGACCGCCTGCACACCCCGGCCCGGATCACCGGGTGCGAGGATCCGCCCGCCCTGCGCCGCGCGGCGCAGCCACCAAGGCAGCCGGCCCACGTACTCCCCCGGCCCGAGCAGCACTCCCGGGCGGAGCAGGCTCGTCCTGGCCAGCCCGAAGGTCTCCGTCACCGCGCGTTCGGTCCCCGCCTTCCGGCGCCCGTAGTCGGGGTTGACCCCCGACCCTCCGTGCGACAACCGCCCGGGATCCAGGGCCGAGTCGGCCGCGGCCTCCCACACCGGCGAGTCGACGCCCAGGGGTTCGGTGGGCCACCCCTCGTACACCGCCACCGTGGACACGTACACATAGCGGTCGACGACCGGCTCCAGGACCCGGGCACTCACCAGCACGTCGCGCGGACCGAGCGAGGACGCGGAGGTGTCGATCACCGCGTCCCAAGGGCCGTACGTGGCCAGCCGGGCGAGGTCCTCGGGCCGCTCCCGGTCACCGTGCAGCGCGGTCGCACCCGGCACCGGCTGTCCGGTGCGACCTCTCGTGAAGGTGCTCACGTCCCAGCTACGCGCCAGCGCGCCGGCCACGATGGCCGGACCGAGGAACCAACCGCCACCCAGGACCAGAATCCTCATGGAGCGATCCTGCCAGCCACAGCCCTCTGCCGCAGCCCCCGTTCACCGAGTCGTCGACCACCGGTTCGAGGCGCCGACCGGTGGAGACCCCCAGCCCGGCGCCGCACTCGTGATCACGTTCCGAATCCAGCGGCCGTGACCGCCCGTGAGGTCGGCCGAGTACGGCACGATCACGACCCGGTGGTCCAGCCACTCGAGCAGACACCGCAGCGGCGCCCACCGCGCGGCCAGCCTCAGGCTTCCTGGAGCCAGGTGAGGTCCTCGGCATCGATGTAGTGGCGCCCCCTCACCTGGACGAACACCTTCCAGGTGGTGTCCAGGTCACCCATCCACTGCCTGGTCCAGCTCAAGGTGGCCCCCGCGCCGTCCTGCCTGCGGCTGAACTCCCCCTCGAAGCGTTCGGTGAAGGCGAGGAACTCCGTGCCGACCGGCAGCTGGTACGGGGTCTTGACGATGGTGGTGGTGCCGCCGATGCGGTCGTAGAGCGAGGTGCCCATCTTCAGCCGGGCGACCGGCTTCGGCGGCACATGGTTCACGTCGACCTGGTCACCGTCCACGTAGTAGGCCGGCTCGGCGTCGACCCGGTAGAACTTCTTGCGCACCTCCCGCGGACCGAGGCCCTCGACCCAGACCTTGCCGTCGAGCCCGTACTCGGCTCCGGCGGCGCACTCGTCGAAGACGAACCGCTCGATCGTGAGGCCGGGCGGCAGGGGATCATCCTCCATCGGCACGAAGCTGTTGTGGTCGAAGATGTCGACGGCCCGCACCTTCCTCGTGTACCGGGTCGCCGGCCGGCGCACGATCCCGGTGTTGGGGGCGGGCCGCTCCGCGGACTCGTCGATCGGCTCGCCGGGCACCGCGGGCTGCGGCGCGAGTTCGGTGGGCGTGACCCAAGCCGTGCACCGCGCGTCGGAGCGCCCGCTGGTCTGCTCCGGGACCAGGTGATCCTCCGTGCGCCCGAGCGCCCGACCCGTCAGATCGTTGACCAGCAGGAAGCGGGTGCCGCCCGCCTGCTCGATCCCCCGCCACGCCTGCCGGCGGACCACGCCGCCGTCCCGCTCGTTGAACAGGGCACGCAGAGTGATGTTGACGGTGGCACCGAACGGGGCGTTCATGGCGGTGATGTACTGCCCGCTCCGGGCGTTGCGGATCCGCACGAGGTCGTCCCGGAACGCCTCGGCGTACCAGTGCTGCTCCTCCTCGCCCTGGTAGTCGGCCAGGGCGAGCTTGCCGGCGTCCGGGGTGGCGACGCGGCTCGGGTCGGTGTGCAGGCGCAGGACGAAACGGCCCGTGGGCCAGGAGAACGACATGTGCACGAGCCTTCTTGTTCCGGAACAGCTGTGTCAAGAACAGGATCTGACCCTGCTGTATGACCGGCGACTTCGAACAAGTGGGTATCGCTGAGGGCCCAGACCAGCTTGCCGGCCGTCGGGCGCGGTCACCGTTCCGCCGGGAGCGGGGAGGTGGAGGGATGGATGGGAGATCGCCCGGCTCGCAGCGGACGTCCAGGGCTTCCTCGCCGAGAACAGTCGCCCTCACTCCGGAGGACCAGGAACCTCGCGACGTCCTCACAGGGAAGACGCCCAGCGTCACGGCGCTGCGACGCCTCCCCACCCCAACCGCTGACAACGGGGCTGTCAGGACCTCCCCGACAGCCCCGAGAGTGTGGTGCCCACGCGCTCCGGGGTCACCGACCAGGAAGGGACCAGTACTGCGGCCGGTCCACACGGCTGGTGGCAGGTCCGTACCCCGGGGCCGGCGTGGGGTAGATCGTGACGGTCGACAGGCCGTAGTTGGCGCGCACCGTGCCGCCGTCTCGGCATTCGCCTGCGCGACGAAGCACGTCCGGTCGAAGTAGACCGACGGGATCGCGACAAGGCCACCAGCAGCTGCCTCAGCTCGTCGCGGTGCGGGTGGGCGAGGGAGCTGCCACAGCCTCCGACGCACCACCCTTGAGGGACCTGCCAATAGCAGAATGGTTGAGACCAATGACGTGACGAGGCGTCAGGGAAGTCAGCAATTGGTCAGCATTGATCCGACCAAACGCTGTCACAGACGCCCACACGTGAGAATTCAGGGGTCTCCGCCCGGACCACCGATGCCACCCTCCACGCCACTCGACCGCTGACGGAGGGCACCCTTCGGCAAGCCGTCGCAGCACTGGATCCGACCAGTCTCCCGCGGCCCGACCGCGCACATCTCCGCAGGTCAGCGCACCCGTCCGCGGGCCTTCAGCGGGATGTCGGGGAGGGCCGGGGCGTGGAGGCGGGGGCCGTCGTAGCCGTGTACTTCACCGAAGCGAAACCCCTTTTCCCAGTCATTCCGTGCTTGTACGATCTCCTCACCGGATCGGCCGATGAAGTTCCACCACATGACGAGCTTCTCCTCGAAGGGTTCGCCGCCCAGGAGCAGGAGGGTGGCGTCGGTGTCGGCGTGGAGGGGGAGGGTGCGGCGGCCGGTGCCGAGGTAGAGCATGGCGCCGGGGTCGAGGGGGACGCCGTCGACGGTGGTGCGGCCGGACATGGTGAGGACGGCGTACTCGAAGTCGGGGTCCAGGGGGAGGTGGAGGTCGGTGGCGGCGGTGAGGGTGAGGTCGGCGCCGACGATGGGGGTGTGGGTGGTGCCGGGGGAGGTGGCGCCGTCGAGGGTGCCGAGGATGACGGTGGCGTGCAGGCCGGGGGCGGTGACGGTGGGCAGGTCGGCGTGGTGTTCGAAGGCGGGTTCGCGGTGGCGGTGGGCGTCGGGGAGGGCGACCCACAGCTGGGCGCCGTGCAGGAGCGGGGCGTGAGGGCGGGGGGACTCCTCGGAGTGGGAGATCGCCCGGCCGGAGGTCATCAGCCCCAGTTCGCGGGGGCGGACGGTCCGCAGGCTGCCGAGGCTGTCGCGGTGCAGCACCTCGCCCGCGTGCAGCCAACTCACGGTCTGGAGGCCCATATGGGGGTGCGGCGGCACCTGCATGCCCGGCTCGTCCGCGATGTCGTCCGGACCGTAGTGGTCGACGAACGCCCAGGCGCCGACCATCCGCCGCCCCAGGTTGGGGAGCAGACGGCGGACCACGGTACTGCCGCCGAGGGAGGCCTCGCGCGGGGCGAGGAGTTCGTGGACGGGGCCGCCCGGGGTGTCGGCGCGGCCGCCGCGGACGGAGGGGTTGGGGCTGTCGGCGTCAGGCATGGTGGGCTCCGTTGGCGGCGCGCGGGGCGGCCGGGACGATGGGGGTGCCGGCGGAGACGGCACGGGTGACGGGGGTCCGGTCGGCGATGTCGAGCAGGCGGGCGCGCTGCGCCTCGTCGAGGTCGCCGATCAGGTCGATCCGGCGGGTGATCCGGACGGCCTTCTCGGGGCCCTTCTCGTAGCCGAGGTGGACGCGCACGGTGGTCAGCGGCCACTGCTTGCGCTGGGCGTACATCCGCAGGGTGATCGCGGTGCAGGAGCCGAGGGCGGAGAGCAGCAGGCCGACCGGGGTGGTGGCGGTGTCGGCGCCGCCGGCCGATTCGGGCTCGTCGGCGGCGAGCCGGTGGCGGCCGGAGCGGATGTCGACGTGGTAGTCGTCGGCGGTGCTGGTCGCGACGGCGGCGGCGGAGCGGACGAACTCGGCCGGCTCAGCGGACGGGGCAGGCTGGACGGCGTGCACCGCCTGCACGGGCGCGGCGTCCGGGGCTCCCCCGGTGGCCTCGGCGGTCACAGGCCGAACCGCTCGTGCTGGGCGGCCGGGACGAGGTCGTGGTAGTCCGGGTGCTTGGTCAGCCAGCCGCGGATGAAGGGGCAGTACGGCAGCACGGCGAGCTCACGGGCACGGGCGTCGTCGAGCACGGCGCGGGCGAGGATGCCGCCGAGGCCCTGGCCGCCGAAGCGCGGGTCGATCTCGGTGTGGATGAAGGCGATCTCGTCATCGTGGCGGAAGTACTCGGCGAAACCGGCGAGTTCGCCGTCGGCGGTGATCTCGTAGCGGGACTTCTCGGGGTTGTCGGCGACGGAGGTCGTCGTCATGGCGTACTCCTCGGGGTCGGGCCCTGGCGTCGGAGTTAATTTAGCATTCAACTAATGGTCGATCAAGGACCGCCGGAGGGGAATCCGGCGGTCGGCACCCCGGGTGGACCCGCGGCGGGACTCAGGAGAGGGCGGGACTCAGGAGAGGGTGACCGGCGGGGGCAGCGGGTGGCAGCCGTCCCAGGACGCCACCTGGCCGGGCGGGCAGGAGACCGGGCGCGGCGGCAGGGTCGGGGCCGGGCGGGGCGGCACCGTCCACTGGCCCGGGTCGGGGCCGTCGTCGGGGTCGGCGGGCGGCTTGGGGGCCGTGGGAGGTGCCTTGGGG
>NZ_JZWY01000823.1:0-2841 GCF_000966955.1 Streptomyces sp. NRRL S-495 | reverse complement strand
GAGGTAGCCGTGGGCGAGGCCGCCGCCGGCCGCGTACAGCTCGCCGGTGGTGCCGTCGGGCACGGGTTCGAGCCGCTCGTCCAGGATGTGGACCGCCTTGCCGTGCAGTGGGCGGCCGATCGGGATCGCGGCGCCGGCAGCGTCCTCGGCGGTGGCGCGGTGGCAGGTGGTCAGGCCGAGGCTCTCCACCGGGCCGTAGCCGTTGGCGACCACCAGCCCCGGATACTGGTCGAGCGCCTTGCCGACATGGGTGACCGAGGCCCGCTCACCGGCCGTGAAGGCCACCTTGAGGTCGTCGTAGGTCGCCGGGAACTCCTCCAGCAGGAAGTTGAACAGGCTGGCCGACAGCTGGAGCTGGGTGACGCCGTGGCGCCGGGTGAGCTCGGCGATCGCCTGCGGCTCGGGCCGCTGGCCGGGCTGGAGCACGCACACCCCGCCGAAGGCCAGCGCGCCGTACAGCTCCAGGGCGAAGGCGTCCCAGGACACCGGGGAGCACTGCAGCCAGACCTCCTCGGGACCGAAGCGGGCGTAGTCCTGGCCGAGGTAGGTGGTGGTGAGCGCGCGGTGCGGCACGGCCACGCCCTTGGGGCGGCCGGTGGAGCCGGAGGTGAACATCACGCAGGCGAGGTCCTCGCCGGTGACCGGCACGCCCGGGTCGTGGCCTGGGCGGGCGGCGATCGCGGCGGCCTGCGCGTCCAGGTCGAGGTGGCGCCCGACCGGGAACGGCGGGCTCGCGTGCCGGTGGGTGACCAGCAGCGCGGCGGCGCTGTCGGCGACCGCCCCGGCCAGCCGCTCGGCCGGGAAGTCCGGGTCGAGCAGGGTGTAGGCGGCGCCGGTCTTGAGCGCGGCCAGCAGCGCCACCACCAGGTCCGGGCCGCGCTCGACCAGGACGGCGACGGTGTCGCCGCGACCGGTGCCGGCCTCGGCCAGGTGGTGGGCGAGCCGGTTGGCCCGGGTGTTCAGCTCGCCGTAGGAGAGCCGCTGCTCGCCGGAGACCAGGGCGAGGGCCTGCGGGGCGGCGGCGGCCCGGGCCTCGACCAGGGCGTGCACGGGCGTCTCCACGGCGGTGGCGAGGGTGCCCAGCCAGGCGTCGCACAGCTCCGCCATGGTGGCGGCGTCGAACAGGTCGGAGTCGTACTCGAACCGGCCGGTGAAGTCGGTGCCCCGGTCGTCGACGGAGATCGACAGGTCGAACCGGGAGACCGGGTTGGAGTACAGCTCCCGGGTGACCTCGATGCCGCCGACGGTCAGCGGGCGGGAGTCCAGCGGGTGCAGCTCCAGCAGCACCTGGCAGAGCGGGTTGCGGTTCTCGACCCGGTCGTCCGGACGGTCCTCCAGGACGGTCGCCGCGATGTCGTCGAACGGCGCCTCCTGGTGGCGGTAGCCGGCGATCGCCACCTCGCGGACGTGCCGGACCAGGTCGCGGAAGTCCACGCCCTCGTCGAGCCGCACCCGCAGCGGCAGCAGGTTGACGAAGTAGCCGACCAGGGAGTCCAGTTCGGGCCGACCACCGCGGACGCTGACCGGCGAGCCGAGGACGAGGTCGCGCTGTCCGGTCCGGCGGTGCAGGGTGAGTGCGAGGGCGGCCAGCAGCACCATGAAGGGGGTGGCGTCCTCGCTGCGGGCCAGCGCGCGGACGGCCTCGGCGACCGGGCGCGGCATGGCGAAGCGGTGGAAGTCGCCGCGGAACTCCTGCACCTCGGGCCGGGGGTGGTCGGTGGGCAGCACCGGCTCGGTCGGGGCGTCGGCCAGGTGCTCGCGCCAGTGGGCGAGTTGGCGCTCGGCGCTCTCCTGGTCCCGGTACTGCCAGGCACTGTGGTCGGCGTACTGGACCGCCGGCTCGGGCAGCTCGGCCGGGCGGCCGGTGGCCGACTCCTCGTACAGGGCGGCGAGTTCGCTCTCCAGCACGGGCAGCGAGCCCTCGTCCCAGACGATGTGGTGGCAGAGCAGCAGCAGGGTGGCGGTGTCGCCGGTGCGGTAGAGGTGGGCGCGCAGCAGCGGGCCGGTCTCCAGGTCGAAGGGGACGAGCGCGGCCTCGGCGACCAGCCCGTCCACCCGCCCGGCCTCGGTGTCGGTGACGGTGAAGGGCACCTCGACGGCGGGGTGGACCAGCTGCCGGGGGCCGTCCTCGGTCAGCTCGAAGGTGGTGCGCAGCGCCTCGTGCCGGGCCACCACGCCCGCCAGCGCCTTGTGCAGCCGGTCGGGGTCGACCGGCCCGGCGAAGCGGAACACCCAGGGCACGATGTAGGTCGGTGCGTCGGGGTTCATCTGGTCGAGGAACCACAGCCCGCGCTGGTACTTGGACAGCGGCGCCGAGGTGGCGCCGGCCCGGGTCAGCGGCGGGCGCTCGCCGCCCGAGGAGGCGGTGACGGCGGCGGCGAACCCGGCCAGGGTCGGGGCGTCGAAGATGGCGTACGGGGAGATCATGCCGAAGGCGTCGAAGACCCGGCCGACCACCCGCACGGCGGTGAGCGAATCGCCGCCCAGGTGGAAGAAGTTGTCCTCGGCGCCGACCTCGGGCACCCCCAGGACGTCCGCCCAGACGGCGGCGATCAGCTGTTCGGCGGGGGTGCGCAGCGGGCGCCCGGCGGGGGCGGCGGCGGGCTGCTCGGCCTGCGGCTCGGGCAGGGCGGCGCGGTCGACCTTGCCGCCGGCGGTCAGCGGGAAGGCGTCCAGCGCGGTGACGGTGGCCGGGACCATGTGCTCGGGCAGCCGCTCGGCCAGGTGGGAGCGGAGCGCGCCCGGGTCCGGCGCGGCGCCGGTGACGTAGGCGGCGAGCCGGCCCTCGTGGGCGAGCACCACGGCGCCGGCCACGTCCGGGTGGGCGGCAAGGAGCTGTTC
>NZ_JZWY01000822.1:0-1592 GCF_000966955.1 Streptomyces sp. NRRL S-495 | reverse complement strand
GGAGCTGTTCGATCTCGCCGGGCTCGACCCGGAAGCCGCGGATCTTCACCTGGTGGTCGGCGCGGCCGACGAACTCCAGCGGGGCGTCCGGGGCCGCGCGGCGGACGACGTCGCCGGTGCGGTACATCCGGGCGCCCGGCTCGGGCGCGAAGGGGTCGGCGACGAAGCGGCCGGCCGTCTGGCCGGGGCGGCCGTGGTAGCCGGCGGCGAGCAGCGGGCCGCCGAGGTAGAGCTCGCCGGCCTCACCGGGAGCGGTGACGGGCCGCAGCCGGTCGTCCAGCAGGTAGGCGCGGCGGTCGCCGAGCGGGGTGCCGATCGGGACNGATCGGGACGGACCCGGCACCCGGCGCGGTGGGGCCGGCCAGCCGGTGGGTGGTGGCGGTGACCACCGTCTCGGTCGGGCCGTAGGCGTTGAGCAGCGGCACTCCGGTGGCGTCCCACCAGGTGGCGGCGGCGTCCGGGTGGAGCCGGTCGCTGCCGGAGATCATCAGTCGCAGGGTACGGGGCGCCCGGTCGCGGCCCCGGTCGCGCACGGCCGGTACGACCTCCTGGAAGTAGCCGGCGGGCAGGTTGGCGACGGTGACGCCCTCGGTGTCCAGCAGGTCCAGCAGGGCGTCCGGGGCGAGCAGTTGCCGCTCCGGGACGACCAGGCAGGCGCCTGCGGAGAGGGCGGTGAGCACCTGCTCCACGGCGACGTCGACGGTGGGGCGGGCGAGGTGCAGCACCACGTCCTCGGCGGTGAGGCCGAAGCGCTCGACGGCGGCGGCCAGATGGCCGGTGAGGGCGGCGAGCGGCACGTGCACGCCCTTGGGGCGGCCGGTGGTGCCGGAGGTGTAGATGAGGTAGCCGGCGGTGGCGGGCGGCTCGTCGGGCAGGTTGCCCGTGGGCTCTCCCCCGGGCTCGCCGGTCAGCTCGCCGTCCGTGAGGGCGAGGGTGGCGCCGGCGTCCTCACGGATCCAGCGGTTGCGCTCCTCCGGGGCCTCCCGGTCCAGCGGCAGGTAGGTGGCACCGGCGCGGAGCGCGGCGAGCAGGCCGACCAGGTGGTCCAGCCGGTCGCGACCGGTGACGGCGACCGTGCGGCCGGGGGCGATCCGGGCGGCGAGGGCACCGCTCAGCTCGTCCAGCTCCCGGTAGCGGACGGTCCGCTCGCCGAGCCGGACGGCCGGGCGGTCCGGGAACCGGCGCGCGACGGATATGAAGGGGAAACCGCGAGATTCCATCATCCAACCCCGATGAATTAACGATGCTGCGGGCAGTGGTCTCGACCGTAGGCCCGCTTCCCGGGGCCGATCGGCAGAATTCCCGGAAGACCATCGGCAGTTTCAACTGCCGCTTGCAGACAGGGAGTTGCCGCAGACGCAGACGGCCCGCCGGGGCGCACGGAGGCGCCGCGACGGGCTCGCGGGAATACGGTCTGCGATTGTCGGTGAAGTGATGGGGAGGTGGGGCAGTGAATTACTGGGGAAAGTCCGGGGACCACACGTCCGCGCGCTCCAGCGCGGCCGGCGTGTACTTCCCGAGCGCGCTGATCAGCAGCCGCAGCTCCAGGGCGAGGCAGTCGGCGAAGCGGATCAGTCCGTCCTCCGGATCCT
>NZ_JZWY01000821.1:0-296 GCF_000966955.1 Streptomyces sp. NRRL S-495 | reverse complement strand
GATCAGTCCGTCCTCCGGATCCTCGGCGGCGGCGAGCAGGGCCGCCCGGCCCAGGCCGACCGCGCGGGCGCCCAGTGCCAGGCTCTTGACCGCCCGGCCGCCCTCCCACATCCGCCCCGAGACCAGCAGGCACGGCGGCGGCCCGGCGGCGGCCAGCCGGCGCAGGCACTCCGCCAGCGGCAGGCCGACCTGGGCCGGGAAGACGGCCGGCGCCCAGCCGGTACCGCCCTCCGCGCCGTCCACGGTGACGGCGTCCGCCCCCGCCTCGGCGGCCACCCGGGCGGCCTCGGCGACGT
>NZ_JZWY01000820.1:0-2651 GCF_000966955.1 Streptomyces sp. NRRL S-495 | reverse complement strand
CCCGGCCGGGGTGCAGCTTCACCCAGATCCGGGCCCGGGGGAAGTTGTTGCGCATCAGCCGGACCTGCTGGCGCAGGATCTCCGCCGTGAAGGTGCCGGGCGTGCTGGCGCGCAGCACCCGGCCGTCGTCGCCGAAGACCGGGTCGATGCCGTAGCGGTCGCCGAGCCGCTCGGCGTCCGCGGCGTCCAGCACGGTCATCCCGCCCAGGCCCGGCTTGGCGCCCTGGCCGACCTTCAACTCGAAGGCGAGCCGCCCGGATTCGAGCAGCGGCAGGGCCGCCGGGTCGCTGTAGACGAGGTTCCACACCTCGGCGTCGGCGTCCTCGGTGGACTGCTGGACGGCCACCCCGCCCAGGCCGTCCGGGAGTTCCCCGGCGTAGGCGCGCAGCCGGCCGAGCAGGGCCCGGTCGGCGGCCTCGCCGAGCCGGCCGTAGCCGTTCACCGGGACGACGTTCTCGCCGATCACCATCGGCAGGCCGAGCACGCCCGCCTGCCGGCTCAGCGCCAGGCCGATGTCGCCGCCGGCCGCCCGGGTGGAGCCGGTCGCGGACACGTACACCGGCAGCGAGGAGGTGAACCCGCCGATTGCGGTGGTGAGTTCGACGTCCCGGTAGTCCGGTTCGCGGCCCAGGTCGATCAGCCGGGCGAGGCGCTGCGGCACGAACACCGGCGGCACGATCCGCAGGGCGTCGAGCGCGTCCCCGGCGTCCGGGCCCGCCTGCCCGGCGGGCGGGCGCTCGGCGCCGAGCAGCACCTGCCCGTAGCTGCCGGGCGGCGGGAAGGCGGCGGCCGTCCCGACTCTGGCCCGGTGCCGGACCTCCTCCTCCGGGAAGCCGGGTGCCGAGAGGTCGCTCATGCGCCCGCCCCGTTCCGTCCGGCCCGTCCGCTCCGCCCGCCGCGTCCGGTCCGACTGCCGCGTCCGCTCACGGCGACACCACCCCCGCCAGCTTCGGGAAGGCGCTGGCCTGCCAGACCGCGTCCAGCCCGGCGACGTAGCGGGTCAGCCGCTCCACCCCGATGCCGAAGCCGGCACTGGCGGGCACGCCCTCGCGGACCAGGTCCAGGTACCAGCGGTACTTCTGCGGGTTCTCGCCGGTCTCCCGCATCCGGGTGATGATCTCGGCGTAGTCGTTGGTGCGCTGGCTGCCGCTGCACAGCTCGCCGAAGCCCTCGGCCGCGATCAGGTCGAAGTTCCGCAGCAGGCCCGGGTCCTCGGGGTTCTCCCGGTCGTAGAAGCCGCGCGAGCCCTTGGGGTAGTCGGTGACGAAGAACGGCCGGTCGCGCCGGGCGGAGAGCAACGCCTCACCGGCCCAGTCGAGTTCGGCGTCCGGGCTCTGCGGGTGGCCGAGGCCCTGGAGCTCCGCCACCGCCTCGGCGTGCCGCATCCGGCCGAAGGAGCCCTTCAGCAGCTCGGCGAACGCGTCGGTGTCACGGCCGAGTTCGGCGAACTCCTTGGGCAGCTCACGGACCGCGCTGCCGACGATGTGCGCCACCAGCTCCTCCACCAACTGCACCACGTCGTCCCGGGTGGCGCCCGCCACCTCCACGTCCAGCTGGTGGAACTCGGCCAGGTGGCGATTGGTCCCGGCGGTCTCCAGCGGCTCCAGCCGGACGTTCGGCGCGATGCAGAAGATCTTGTCGAAGGCCAGCAGCGAGGCCTGCTTGTAGAGGATCGCGCTGGTCATCAGCTTGTAGCGGTGGCCGTAGAAGTCGATGTCGACCTGCTTGGAGCCGCGCGAGCCGGGATCGGTGACCGGGCCGATGATCGGCGGGAGGAGCTCGGTGAAGCCCCGGCCGCGCAGGAACTCACGGGCGGCGAACAGCAGCTGGTGCTGGATCCGCAGGGCGGCCCGGGTGGTCGGGGAGGTCAGGTGGCGGCCGGGCTCGGGGAGCGTCGCGGCGCCGGTCGCGGGGGTGGGCCCGTCGGTGGTCATGGCGTGGTGTGTCCCAACTCTCGTGGTGCGGCGGGTGTTCGGTCGAGGTCCGGGGTTTCGGCGGCGCGGCTGTCGTAGCTCCACTGGACGTGGGAGAGCGCGCCGAGCAGGTCGGCCGAGCCGAGGATCGGCGGGCGCGGGCCGCCGGACAGGCCGGCGATCGGCATCGAGCCGACGTTCGACCAGTGCAGCCGCCCGTCCGGCCCGAGCGAGCTGCGGGCCCGGCCCGCGTTGTCGGGGTGCAGGCAGTAGGGCACGTCCAGGTAGCCGGCCGCGAAGGCGCGGACCAGGGCCCGGCCGATGTCGGTGTCCAGCTCCAGCACCGCGCCGATCAACGCCCGCGCCTCGGCCTCGATACCGGTGTCCGGCACGGCGGTGAGCGGCGGGCGCAGGCGCTCCGCGGCGGCGGCAGCGGCGGCCGTCTCCAGCGCCGTCACGTTCTCGCCGACGGTCGGGATCCGGTGCGCCTCGGCCGTCGTCTTCACGATCAGCCGGGCCGCGCCGGTGCGCACCGCCAGCCGGGCCGCGTCCTCCAGCAGCAGCCGGGCCCCGCCGGGGGTGCGCGGGAACACGCCCATGTAGGCGTAGAGCACGAGGTGCCGGTCGATGTCGGGCAGCAGCTCGTCGGCGAGCCGGCCGAGCACGGTGAGCGCCTCCTCGTCCTGCGCCCGGTCCGGCTGCTGGGCGTAGCTGAGCGAGATGCTGCGCAGCCCGTGC
>NZ_JZWY01000819.1:0-540 GCF_000966955.1 Streptomyces sp. NRRL S-495 | reverse complement strand
ATGCTGCGCAGCCCGTGCTGGCGGAAGAACAGCGCCTCCAGCACGCTGACCGCGATCAGCAGACTGGGTGGGCAGAGCTGCCCCATCAGACAGCCGCCGAAGGTCTCCAGATGCGGCTCCGCTCCGAACTCCCGCAGTGAGGCGAGGAGTTCGCAGCTGCGCCGCCAGCAGGCCACCGCCTCGCTGAGCGGGGTGCGGCTGTACGGCAGGCAGTAGGAGACCGGGCCGCCCTCGGTGGCGTCCAGGCCGACCGCGAGCAGCGCCCTGATGATGTGCTCGGGCATCGCCGAACCGTGCCGGACCTGCACCGGGAAGCGGGCGTCCGCGATCCCGCGCAGCACCGCCCGGGTGACGTCCACCGGGTGGCTGGCGATCGGGTAGCCGTTGAGGCCGACGCCCTCGGTGAGCGCGCTCCGGGCGGCGGCGAGGTCGCCGGTGCGGGTGTAGCTGTCCAGGGTGATGGTGCCGACCGTGGTGGCGTCGGCGCCGCGGGTGGCGAGCAGGCCGTCGCGCATCCGCAGCGGGTCGGCCATGCCCATC
>NZ_JZWY01000818.1:0-4824 GCF_000966955.1 Streptomyces sp. NRRL S-495 | reverse complement strand
CGGCCATGCCCATCCGGGGCTGGACCACCAGGGTCCCGGCGGCCCGGGCGCGGGCGACGAAGGCGCCGAAGCCGGGGGCGGCGGGGGCGTCCCCGCGCGGCGCGGTGGCGAGGCCGGTCATCGCAGCACCCCGGAGGCGGAGGCGGTGGGCAGGGATCTGGCGGCGGTGGGCAGCGCACGATCCGCGGGCAGCGCACGGTCGGCGGGCGTGGGCACGGCCCGCGAGGCGGCGGGCAGCGCGCCGACGAAGGAGCGGAAGTCGGCGACCGAGCGCCCCTCCTCGAACACCCCGTCGTACCCGGCCGCGAGCAGCGACCGCTGCCGGTCCGGGTCGCCGGAGCCGGCGATGCCGAGCTTGCCGCCGATCACCGTCGGTGTGGCGGCCAGTTCGGGGCAGGCGCGCAGCGCCGGGATCACCCGCAGGCCGTCGTGGTAGCCGTGCCCGTTGACGCTGCTCAGCACGATCAGGTCGGGCTCGATCCGGCGGCACTCGGAGACCAGCAGCTCGTCCGGCACACAGGCACCCAGGTTGGTGACCCGGTGGCCCAGCTCCTCCAGCAGCAGCTGCAGGAAGACCAGGTTCCAGGTGTGCGAGTCCGAGGCCATGGTCGTCACGACGACGTCCAGACCGGCCGGTTCGGCCTTTCCGCGCTGCGGCTCCAACTGGTTCACGGCGCAAACCCTCTGTAGTCGGTGGGTGGTGGGAGTCCCGGCCCGGCGGCGCCGGCGACCGGCTCGCCCGGCCTGAGCAGAACGCTAGGCAGGATCCGGTGGGCGGACCGGCAGCTCGTCCGGCAAGTGACGGGCAGTATCGGGCAGGACGGGCAGTATCGGGACCCGGCGGCGCCCCGGCGGCTAGCTCGCCGCGGCCAGCACCGGGTACGCCCCGGCGCCGCCGAACAGCCGGCGGCAGAGGTTCAGCACCGTGAACCGGACGCCGTCCCGGGCCGGCACACTGCGGATCAGCCCGCTGGCCAGCAGCTCGTGCACGGCGGCCAGCGACTCCTGCGGCGGCCGTCCGCTCAGCTCGACGGCGTCCTCCCCGGACCAGTCCCCCGGTTCGGCGGCCAGCCGCTCCAGCAGGTCGCGCTGGCCCAGCGTCAGCCGGTCCACCGCCGCGTCCAGCGCCTCGCCCACACCCCCGCGCCCGCCGAAGCCGGCCGGCGGCGGCCCCAGGTGGAACGGCCCGTCCGCCATCCGCGCCACCAGCTGGCGCGGCGAGAGCACTGTCGACCAGCCGGCGGCCAGCTCCAGGGCGCCGGGCAGGCCGTCCAGCTGCCGGCAGAGCGCGGCCACGGCGGGCGCCTCCTCCGGTTCCAGCCGGTACCCGGGGCGCAGCCGGCGCAGGTGCGACAGCAGCAGCCGGACGGCGCCGACCTCGGCCAGCGCGGCCGGGTCGTGGTCGAGCTCGGGACCGGGCGTGGGCAGCGGGGCGAGCGGGACCACCTGCCCGCCGGGCAGCGGCTGCGCGACCCGGGCGGTGATCAGCACGCTGAGGCCGGGGCAGCGCTGGAACAGCTCGTCCAGCAGGGCGGTCTCAACCCCGGAGTCGGCGCCGTCCAGGACCAGCAGGGTGGGGCGGGCGCCGATCGCCCCGACCAGGTCGGCCCGGCGCTCGGGGCCCATCCCGGGCTGGCGGGCCCAGTCGATCCAGCGCACCGACCAGCGGGCGGTCAGGTGCAGCCGGCGGGCCACCTCCAGCACCAGCCGGGTCTTGCCGACCCCGCCGAGGCCGGCCACGGTCATCAGCCGGTCGCCGTGCACGGCGGGGGCCTCGGTGAGCACGTCGATCTCCGGTTCGCGGCCGACGATCGCGCCCCGGGCGACCGGCGGCGCGGTCGGCTCGTCGCGCGGCTCCTCGGCGAGCGCCTGGCGGCGTGCGGCCGCCTCGAACACCGAGCGGCTGCGGCCCTCCAGCCGCAGCGCGTCGGCGAGCAGCCGGACCGTCTCCTGCCGGGGGCGCTGGACCCGTCCGCTCTCCATGTCGCGGATCGCCCGGACGCTCAGTGTCGCGTGGTCGGCGAGGATCTGCTGGGTCAGGCCGATGCGCTCGCGCCGGATCCTGAGCAGCTCGCCGAAGCCCGCCGTCGACTGCAGGGTGTGACCGCCGTCCATGCTCCGTCCGCCTTCCGTGGGTTGGCCAAGTACCGGGGACCAGGGGCCCGCGCCCCCCGTCAGGCGGGCCCGAGGGCGGCGCCGGACGGTGGTGACCGTCGGACCGGCTTTCCCCTGGCGCCGATGGTCCACGGCCCGGCTCTACGGCCGATCAACGGTCGATCACCACAGGTTCACGACACCTCCGCATCGTCCACGAACCCTCCGGACGCCTGAAGGCATGGAACGGGATCGACGACTCTGGGCGGGACCGGCGAGAAAGGGGGGTGCCACGGGACCGGCCCGGGCGTACCGCATCGGGGGACGGTACGCCCGGGCCGGTGGCTCGGAGCGGGGCAGGACGGGAACGGACTGGGCAGGACGGGGCAGGACGGGAACGGGACGGCGTCAGGCGCGCTGGAGCCCCGGGTTGTACGCCTCACTGACGAAGGAGGCGGCGGTGGACACCGTTCCGCCGGGGCGGGTGATGTGCGAGACCACCCGGTAGTCGGCGCGGGCGTGCTCCTCGTCGAGCGTGATCGCGGTGTAGCCGCGCCGCCCGTCGTAGAACTTCAGGTGCGGGTTGGCGGCAGTCAGGGTGGCCCAGTTGGCCGGGTGCTCCGCGCCGTCCCCGTCGCTGGCGATCGAGGTGCCGACGATCTCCACGCCGACGGTCCGCGAGTCCGGGTCGTCGAAGTCGCGCTTGACGTCCATCGCGTAGGCGACGTGCACGTCCCCGGTGAGGACGACGAGGTTCTCGACGCCGATGTCCTCGACGCCGGCCAGCAGCCGTTCGCGCGCGGCCGGGTAACCGTCCCAGGCGTCCATGGACAGCTTGGAGACCTCCGCGGTGGTGTTCTTGCGGCGGGAGAGCACCACCTGCTGCGGCACCACGTTCCACACCGCGCGGGAGCTGCGGAAGCCGTCCAGCAGCCAGCGCTCCTGGGTGGCGCCCATCAGGGTACGGCGCGGGTCCGCCGACTCCGCGGTGGGGAACTGCCAGCCGTCGCCGTTGGCCTGGTCGGAGCGGTACTGGCGGGTGTCGAGGATGTCGAACTGCGCCAGCCGGCCGTAGTGGTGGCGGCGGTACAGCTTGAGTTCGGTGGCGGTCGGCTGCGGCATCCGCAGCGGCATGTTCTCCCAGTACGCGCGGGTGGCGGCGGCGCGGCGGGCGACGAACGCCTCCGGGGACTGGCCCTTCTCGGGAATGCCGGCCGCGTAGTTGTTCTCCACCTCGTGGTCGTCCCAGGTGACGTACCAGGGGAAGGCGGCGTGCGCGGCCTGGAGGTCGGGGTCGGTCTTGTAGAGGGCGTAGCGCAGCCGGTAGTCCGCCAGGGTGGTGGTCTCGTGGGCGAACAGCGACGGCAGGGTGCGGTCGGTGTACTTGCGGTCGCCGCCGACGGCGTCGATCCCGTACTCGTAGATGTAGTCGCCGACGTGGAAGACGGCGTCGAGGTCCTCCTCCGCCAGGTGCTTGTACGCGGTGAAGTAGCCGTCCTCGTACGCCTGGCAGGAGACCAGGCCGAAGCGGACCCGGTCGACGTGGCGGTTTCGGGCCGGGGCGGTGCGGGTCCGGCCGACCGGGCTGGTCCAGGCACCCACCCGGAAGCGGTACCAGTACACCCGGTCGTGGTCGAGGCCGTCGACGTCCACGTGCACCGACCAGTCGAACTCGGCGTGGGCCCTGGCGGTGCCGCGCCGGGCGACCTTGCGGAAGCGCTCGTCCCGGGCGACCTCCCAGTCGACCTTGACCAGTCCGGCCCGCGGCAGGCCGCTGCCGGGCTCCAGCGGGCGGGGGGCGAGGCGGGTCCAGAGCACCACCGCGTCGCCGAGCGCGTCACCGGAGGCGACGCCGAGGGTGAACGGGTTCTCGGTCAGGGTGCGGGGCGCGAGTTCCGTGTCGGCGGCGTGGGCGCTCGGCAGGTCAGTGGTGAACGCGAGCGCGGCGGCCACCGAGGCGACCGTCAGGAAGCGGCGGCGGCCGAGGCCGAGCCGGGCGGCGGCCTCGGTCAACTGCCGGTCGGGCGAGGGCTGCTGGTCTGTGCGGGCCATGGGCTGGACTGCCTTCCGTGCGCGGGGGCCGGCCGGCTGGACACACCGGCTGTGTACGGAGGGAAATTGGAGTGGACCGCGCGGTACGGCGGGCGTCGGAGCATCGGCGGGCCGGTGATCATCGCGTGATCACAGCGGCCGGATCGGACAATCGGGGAGATTCCCCCGTAGTCACGCAGCGGAATTCGCTCCGGATTCGTACCGAGCGGGGCGGTCGGCGCGGACCCGCCCGCCCCACTCGGCCCGCCGGTCCTGCCCGCGCGCAGATGGACGAGCGCCGCCCGTCCCTCCACCGCGCGCGGGGTGCACGCCCGTCGGCGGAGCCTCGCGGCCCCGCACGGACGGCGACCGGCAGGTCCTCGGCCACCGTGACGGTCGACGGCGTTCACGGCGGAGCCCGGAGTGAGATCACCCCGACGGGCCTGCGGGTGGGTGGCGGCAGCCAATCACGACACCGCACCCACCCGCAAACCCGCCGCTCACGGCATCGGACGGAGCGTCATACTCCGAGCCCGGAAGGGTTGTTCACGGCCAGCCGCCCGGTGGGGAGCGACCCGCCGCCCCAGCACCGGAAGGTCGGACGCAGGAGGGGCCGACGGAGGCCCGGCGCCTTCCGGGGCGGACCGTGCGGGAACAACCGATTCGCTTTTCGCCCACCCGGTGCGTAGGGTCGTGTTC
>NZ_JZWY01000817.1:0-3119 GCF_000966955.1 Streptomyces sp. NRRL S-495 | reverse complement strand
CAGTAGCAGCGAAGGCCCGGAGGATCCGTCCCCCGGGCCTTCGCCGTTCCCGAAGCCGTTCCCGGAACCCGTTCCCGAAGCCGTTCCCCGATCCGGGAATTGCGGTCGCTCATCCCGCTCCGGCGCAAACCTCCGCCTCCGCCAGGTACCGCGCCACCGGGCCCAGGGTCAGCATTCCGCTGGCGGCGCCGGCGTGTTCCGCACCGGCATCACGCAGGGCAGTCGCAGCGTGCGCGGCGATCGCGCGCTCGCCGAGGCGTACCGCGGCGCGGGCGGTCAGGCACCACATGGCCTCCTGCATATGGTCACGCGGTGGTTCGGGCACCGCGGCGAGGGCGGTACGGGCCTGCTCGCCCCGGTCCTGGGCGAGCAGCACGAGGGGTCGCGTCCAGGGCCTGTACGGGCCCCAGTCGAGGTGCGGGTCGGTGGGCGCGGGCCGGTCGTGCAGCAGGCGCAGTCCCAGCAGGGCGAGCGGGAACAGGCCGTGGTGCAGCCCCGGCATCCCGGCCGTCCGGAGGGCGTCCTCGGCAGCGCGGTAGAGCGCCGCTGCCGCGGCGGCGGTCGGTCCGCCGGGTTCGGTGCTGCGGGCGGCTGCGGCCCGGGCCCTGAACCACCCGGTGAGGACGGGGACGAGGGGCGCCTCGGTGGTGGCGGCGAGCCGGTCGGCCGCATCGGCGTGCGAGGTCGCGGCGTCGAGGTCACCGAGGGCCGAGGCGGACTGCAGGCGGACGAGTCGGCCCAGGACGGCGAACTTCGGCAGCTCGTGCCGGGTGGCCAGGTCGAGGATCTCGGCACCGGTGCTGTCCCGGGCCGCCGCGAGCCCGGGGCGGGTGAAGGACTGCAGGAACACCCCGTTGAGGGCGAAGGCCAGCAGGGCGGGATCGGCCAGCTCCCGCGCCAACTGCTCGGCCCGACGCGCCGCCTGCTGCGCGTGCTCCAGCTCGGTCCCCGACAGATCGGCGCTGCGGCTCTCGACGGCGACCGTGGCCAGGAGGCGGGCGCGCAGGTCGGCGGGGCCGTCCGTGCCGAGCCCGGTGAGTGTGCGCTCGGCAGCCGCGACCACGGCGCGGGACTGCTCGGGGTCGTCGGCCCGGCTCCAGACGGCGGGCACGTCGTAGGCGCCGATGATCCGGGCGGTCAGGGAGAGGTCTCCCGTGCGTTCCGCCGCACGGACCGCGGCGAGGCGGTCGCGCCGGGAGCGGACGAGGGCGTCGCCACCCGCCAGGGCGAGGGTGCGGGCCAGATCCACGGTGGTGCGCGGGCCGAGCCGGACACCGTGGCCGGTCCACGCGGTACGCACTCCTTCGGGGGGAACGGCCCCGTTGAGGATGTCCGTCTCCAGGCGCCGGAGGCCGGCACCGGGGTCGAGCCCGAGTCGGCCGACGAGCATGGCGCGGGCGCGACGGAGGGTGGCCAGCGCGTCGGCGCGGCGGCCCGCGCGGTACAGCGCGCGGGCGAGCAGCTCCCAGGCCGGCTCGCGCCACGGGTGTTCGGCGACCTGGGCACCCAGTTCGGCGACGAGGTCGGCCCCTTCCCCGGAGTCGAGAAGGATCCGGGCGCGCAGTTCCACCCCCTCCAACCTCAGTTCCTCCAGCCGGGCCCGCTCGCGCTGCGCCCATGGGGAGCCGGTCACATCGGCGTAGGCGGGTCCGCGCCAGGCCGCGAGTGCCGCGGCGAGGTCGGTCACCGCGTCGGGGTCGCGGCGGGCTCGGGCCAGGGTGTCCTGGAACCGGTGGACATCCACCTCGTCGCGCGGCAGGCGCAGCGCGTAGCCGGGGCCTTCGGTGACGATGACGCGCGGCGGCCGGCGGGGCGGCCGGTCGGGTTCGAGGGCGCGGCGCAGCGCGGCGACGAACGTACGCAGGGCGCCCACGGCGCGGGCGGGCGGATCGGTCCACAGGTCGTCGACGAGGGTGTCGGTGGTGACCGTCCGTCCCTCGGCGGCGACGAGCCGGGCGAGCACCTCGCGATGGCGGGGTCCGCCCAAGTCGACCGGGCTGCCGTCGTCGCGGAGGGCACGCACCGCACCGAGCACGTCGATTCGCATGACCCCATCCTCCGTGCCGGAGGCCGACCGCGCCCCACCGTACTGATCGGTTGCTGATCGCCGTCGTCCAGGCTGATCCGGTCGAGTCCCCGACCCGAAAGGGTGGTCCCTCATGATGCTCACCGTTCCCGGCTTCGACCACGTCCGCCTGCCCGGCGCGGACGGTGTGGAGCTGGCTGCCGCCGTGGGCGGCAGCGGCAGCCCGGTCGTGCTGTTGCACGGATTTCCCCAGACCCACCTGATGTGGCGACACGTCGCCGAGCGGCTCGCCGACGAGCACACGGTGATCCTTCCCGACCTGCGGGGGTACGGCGCCAGCGACAAGCCGGCGGCCACCGGCCCCGAGGTGTACGCCAAGCGCACCATGGCCGCCGACGTCGTGGCCCTGGCGGCGGCGCTCGGCCACGAGCGCTTCGCCCTGGTCGGCCACGACCGGGGCGCGCTGGTCGCCTTCCGGGCGGGGTTGGACCACCCCGGGACCATCACGCACCTGGGCATCCTCGACGTCGTGCCGACGCTCGACATGTGGAACGTCCTGCGCGGCGCCTCGGCGGCGGTCGGCTACCACCTCTTCCTGATGGCGCAGCCGCCGGGCCTGCCGGAGGCGATGATCACAGGCAGCGCGGACGCGTTCTTCGGCTCGTTCCTCGACGCCTGGGCCGACGACCCGACCAGCATGCCCGAGGAGGTACGTGCCGAGTACCTGCGCGCGAGCGCCGCGGCGGTGACGTCGATCGTCGCGGACTACCGGGCCTCGGCGGACATCGACATCACGCACGACCAGGCCGACCTGGACGCCGGTTCGCAGCTGGCCATGCCCGTGACGGTCGTCCAGCAGGACTGGGGCGCGCGGCTCGGCTACGACGCCGCCGGGGTGTGGAAGGCGTGGGCGCCGGACCTGGACCACCGGCTGACCCGCGCCGGACATTTCATGGCCGAAGAGGCACCCGACGAGATCGCGGCCGCGATCCGGAGCCTGCTGGCCCGCTGAGCCTCCTGCTCAGGTGCTGCTGAAGCGACCCGGCCGAAAGCGATTCGCTTTTCGCCCACCCAGTGCCGTAAGGTCGTGTTT
>NZ_JZWY01000824.1:0-17672 GCF_000966955.1 Streptomyces sp. NRRL S-495 | reverse complement strand
GGGGCGGTCGGCGGGGTAGAGGGCGTGCTGCTGCTGGTCGTTGACCAGGACGGTCCATTGCACGGGGGCTCCAGGAGTGGGGCGGGGCGGTCGGGCCTGTCGGTCGGGCCGGTCGGGTCGGCCGGTCGGGTAGCAGGAAGGCGACCAGGTCGGCCACCTCCTCCGGGCGGCCGAGCCGGCGCAGGGCGACCTGTTCGAGCGACCGCTCGACGGCCTCCTCCGGCAGCTGCGCGACCAGGTCGGTGTCGATGTAGCCGGGGGCGACCGCGTTGGCGCGAATACCGTAGCGGCCGACCTCCTGGGCCAGCGAGCGGGTGAAGCCGATGATGCCGGCCTTGGTCGCCGCGTAGTTGGTCTGCCCGGGGTTGCCGCAGATCCCGGCGACGGAGGACAGATTGACGATGGCGCCATGGCGGCGCAGCACCATGCCGTCGACGACCGCACGGCAGGCGTGGTAGACGCCGCTGAGGTTGACCTGGAGCACGTCCTGCCAGTCCTGGTCCTCCATCAGCAGCAGCGGGGTGTCGCGGAGGATCGCCGCCGAGGCGACCAGTGCGGTGATCGGGCCGAGCGCGTCCTCGGCGCCGTCCACCAGGTCGCGGACGGCCTCGGCGTCCGCGACGTCGGTCCGGCGGACGTAGGCGGTGCGGCCGAGGTCCAGCAGCTCCTTCTCCAGGGAACGGGCGGACTCGGTGTCGGCGCTGTAGCAGAGGGCGATGTCGTAGCCGTCCTCGGCCAGTCGCAGGGCAGTGGCGCGGCCGATGCCGCGGGTGCCGCCGGTGATCAGGGCGACGGGGGTGGCGGTGCGGTTCATCGAAGGCCTTTCGGGTCGGGAAGCGCGGGAGGCAGGCGGGCGGGTCAGCCCGTGGCGCGGTCGCGGACGCGGCGCCGCAGCTCGGCCAGCGGCAGGTCCGGCCGGTGCGTCAACAGCTCCAGTACGAACGGCCACTGGCGCATCATGGCTGCCATCGACTCCGGGTCGATCCGGTCCGGCGAGTACAGCCACAGGCCGCGCAGCCCGGCCTCGGACTCGTGCATCATCAGATAGAGGTCGGCGTTGTGCGGGCGCATCTCGGTGACCAGCTCGGGGATCACCTCGGCGTCGCCGACGTCGAGGCTCAGCGGCGCCGCCGTGAGGCCGTGCAGGTCCAGCGGGTCGCCGGCGACGTTCAGCAGGTTGAACAGCAGCCGCAGCGGGTTGTGGTCCTCCCCGGCGTCCTTGCGGAGCTGCCGCAGCGGGACCTCCTGGTGCAGATGGGCGTCCAGGACACCGGCCCGGACGGCGGCCAGCAGCTCGCGCACGGTCGCGTCGGCGGCCGGGCGGGGGCGGACCACGACCGGGTTGATGAAGAAGCCGATCATCTGCTCGGTCTGCGGGTGCTCCCGACCGGCCAGCGGGAAGCCGACCGCGAGGTCACCGCCAGGTTCTTCCCCTGGCGCCTCGCCCCGCGCATAGCTCTGCAGCAGGAGGTGGAAGCCGGTCAGCAGCAGCATGAACAGCGTCACGCCCTCGCGCTGCGCCGCCTCCTTGAGGGCCGCGGTGATCGCGGGCTCCAGCACGAAGCCGCTGGTGTACCCGGTGACGGCCTCGGCCCGCTGGTGCTCCGGCGCCTCGAACCGGGGCAGCGCCGGCAGGTCCGCCAACAGCCGCTCCCAGTGGGCGAGATGCTCGTCGAGCACACCGTCCGCGAGCCGCCGCCGCTGCCAGGCGGCCCAGTCCGGGTACTGGACGGACGGCGCGGGCAGCCGCGGTTCGCGGCCCAGCACCCGGGCCGCGTACAGCTCGCCCAGCTCGCGCCCCAGCAGCGCGTAGGACCACAGGTCGACCACGATGTGGTGCAGCACCAGCACCAGCACCCACTCGCCGGGGGCGGTGGCGATCAGGGTGCCCCGCACCAACGGGCCCTCGGCCAGCCGGAACGGGCGGTCCACCTCGGCCGCGACCAGCCGGCGCACCGCCTCCCGGCGGTCGGCGGCGGGCTGCTCGCGCAGGTCGACGGCGGCGAGCGGCCAGCCGCCGACGGGGTCGGCGAACTGGCGCCAGTCGCCGGGCCCGTCCTCGACGATCCTGGTCCGCAGCGCCTCGTGCCGCTGCACGATCGCGTCGAGGCTCGCCCGCAGCGCCGCCGGGTCGAGGGTGCCGGTGAGGACGGTCGCGGTGATGACGTTGTGGTGCGAGGACTCCGGGTCAACGGGCTGGTGGACGATGTCCAGCTGGGCGAAGGACAGCGGCACGCCGTGGGTGCGGTCGGCCGGCGGCACGGGACCGCCGGTCCGGGCGGGTCGGCGCCGTCGGCGGTCGGCGTCCCGCGCGGGCGGCGGACCGCCGGCACCGGGCAGGGCCGCGCAGCCGGCCACCGCCCTGAGCGCGGCGAACCAGGTCTCGGCCAGTTCGCGCACCTCGGGCTCGGTCAGCGCGCCCTGGGCCCAGGTCCAGCCGGCCGCCATCCGGGGGCCGTCGGGGCTGTCGTAGGTGACGGCGTTCAGCTCCACGGGGTGGGTGAGCAGGCCGACCGGGGCGTCCGGGTCGCCCAGGGCGAGTGCCGCGTCGGCGGTGACCGGTGCCCAGGGGGTGTCCGGGCCGGCGTCGGCGAAGCGCCCGAGGTAGTTGAACGCGACCTGCGGAGCGGGCAGTTCGGCCAGTGCCGGGGCCGTCGCGGGGTTGAGCCGGCGCAGCAGCCCGTGGCCGAGGCCGTCGCCGGGCAGTGCGGCCAGCTGTTCCCGGATCCGGACGACGGCGGCGGCCAGCTCGGTCCCGGCCTCGGTGACCCGGGGCCAGCTCAGCGGGCCGGGGGCGAGCCGGACCGGCTGGACGCTGGTGAACCAGCCCACGGTGCGGGACAGGTCGACGCCGTCGGCGAGGTCCTCCTGGCGGCCGTGGTTCTCCACGGAGACCAGGACGCCGTCGGCCGGCGGGTCCAGCGGTGCGCGGCGGCGGCGCCACTCCTCCAGGGCGATGCCGAAGGCGGCCAGCAGCACCTCCTGCACACCGGTATGGAAGGCGCCGGGGGCGGTGCCGAGCAGTGCGGCGGTGTCCTCGGGCGGGAGGGTGAGGACCAGCCGCCCGGTGCCGGTGACTGCTCCGGTGGCCGTGTCGGCAGTGGGCAGCAGCGCCGGGGTGCCGGTCAGTAGCCGCTGCCAGGAGGGGAGTTCGGCCAGCCGGTGCGGGGCCGCGGCCTCGTCGGCCAGCAGTTCGGACCAGCGCCGCACCGAGGTGCCGACCGGCGCCAGCAGCACCGGACGGCCCGCGAGCACGGCCTCGCCGGCGGCCCGGAGGTCCGGCAGCAGGATCCGCCAGGAGACGCCGTCCACCACCAGGTGGTGCAGGACCAGCAGCAGCCGGCCGGGCGTGTGCTCCCCGGCGTCCAGCCAGACCGCCCGGAGCATCACCCCGGCGGCCGGGTCCAGCAGGCGGCGGGCGGCGGCGGCCCCGGCGGCGGTCAGCGCCCGCAGCTGCTCGGGGTCCGCTCCGGCCGCGTCCGTCCGGACCAGGTGGTCGGCGACCCGCACCGAGCCGACCGGGCCGGTCTCCAGCCCCCAGCGGCCGTCCGGCCCCGCGGTCAGCCGGGAGCGCAGCACGGCGTGGTGGTCCACCAGCGCCTGGAGCGCGGCGGTGAGCCGCGGCAGGTCCAGTACATCGGACGGCGGCAGGGCGATCACCGCCTCCTGGCTGAACTCGCCGATCGGGGTGTCCAGTTCGCGCAGCCACTCGACGATCGGGGTGGGTCCGACGGTACCGACGCCGGAGTCCTCGGGCCCGGCCGCCCCGTCCGCGGCGACGGCCACGGCCGCCAGCGCGCCCACCGACTGATGGGCCAGGACGTCCCGGGCACTGATCACCAGCCCGGCGCTCCGGGCCTGGGAGACCACCTGGATCGCCTGGATGCTGTCACCGCCGAGGTCGAAGAAACCGTCCCCGGTGCCGACCTCGGGCAGCCCCAGCACCTCGGCGAAGATCGCGCACAGGGTCTCCTCGACCGGGGTGCGCGGCCGACCGGACCCGGCGCCCGGGGCGAAGCCGGGGGCGGGCAGCCGGTCGCGGTCCACCTTGCCGTTGGCGGTGAGCGGCAGCTCGGCGAGCACCACCACGGCGGCCGGGACCAGGTACGGCGGCAGCTCGGCGGCGAGCGCGGCACGCACCTCCGCCGGGTTGGGCGCCGCCCCCGGCCGGGGGACCAGGTAGCCGACCAGGGTGCGCTGTCCCGGCCGGTCCTCCCGGACCGTCACCACGGCCCGGGCGGCGTCCGGACGGGCGGAGAGCGCGGACTCGATCTCGCCCAGCTCGATCCGGAAGCCCCGGAGCTTCACCTGGTGGTCGGTGCGGCCGAGGAAGTCCAGCCGGCCGTCCGCCCGCCACCGGACGAGGTCCCCGGTGCGGTACATCCGGGTGCCGGGCGCGCCGAACGGGTCGGGCAGGAAGCGGCGCGCGGTCAGCCCGGGACGGCCCAGATAGCCGCGGGCCAGCCCGGCGCCCGCCACGAACAGCTCGCCGGGCACACCGGCGGGCACCGGCCGCAGCCCCTCGTCCAGCACGTACACCCGGGCGCCCGCGATCGGGCGGCCGACCGGCGGGGCACCGGCGCCGGGCACCAGCGGCCCGGTCAGGGTGGCGCACACCGTGGTCTCGGTCGGCCCGTAGGCGTTGACCATCCGCCGGTCCGCCGACCAGCGGTCGGCCAGTGCGGCCGGGCAGGACTCGCCCGCGACCACCAGGGACAGCCCGGCGGGCAGCCCGCCCTCCGGCACGGCGGCCAGCACACTGGGCGGCAGGGTCGCATTGGTCACGCCGTAGCGCTCGCAGGTCCGGGTCAGCGGCTCGCCGGGGAGCAGGTCCTCCTTGGGGACGACCACCAGCGCGGCGCCGGTCAGCAGCGCGTCGCAGCGCTCCGCCACCGAGGCGTCGAAGCTCGGCGAGGCGAACTGCAGCACCCGGCTGTGCTCGTCCAGTCCGAAGCCCTCGGCCTGCGCCGCGACCAGGCCGGGGATGCCGGTGTGGGTGACCACCACGCCCTTGGGGGTGCCGGTGGAGCCCGAGGTGTAGATGATGTACGCCGCGTGCGCCGGGGTCAGCGGCTCGGTCCGGTCGGCGTCGGTCGGTGCGACGGCGGGCCGGGCGGCCAGCTCCGCGAGCACCTCGGGAAGGTCCAGCCGCAGCACCGGGACCTCGCCCTCCGGCAGCGCGGCGGCCGACCCGCCGTCGGTCAGCAGCAGCACCGGGCGGGCGTCGTCGAGCAGGAAGGCGATCCGCGCCGCCGGGTAGTCCGGGTCGACCGGCAGGTAGGCGGAGCCGGCCTTGACCACGGCGAGCATGGCCACCACCGACCGGGCCGACCGCCCCAGCGCCACCGCGACCGGCCGCTCCGGGCCCGCGCCGCGGGCGATCAGCAGCTGGGCCAGCCGGTTGGCCTCGGCGTCCAGCTGCGCGTAGGTCAGCTCCCGCCCGGGGTCGACGACGGCGGTCCGGTCGGGGGTGCGGGCCACCTGGGCCTCGAACAGCGCGGGCAGGGTGGCGGGGGGCGAGATCTTGGTGGACGGCGCGGGGGCGGTGCCGGCCCAGTCGGCCAGCAGCCGGTGCCGCTCGTCGGGGGAGAGCAGCTCGGCCTCGGCGACCGGGCGGTCCGGTGCGGCGCACACCGCCAGCAGCATCCGCCGCAGGCGTTCGGCCAGCAGCTCCACGGTGGCCGGGTCGAAGACGTCGGCGTTGTACTCCACCACGCCGTCGATCCCGGCGGGCGCGCCGTCCCCGGGGGCACGGCGGCCGGTCAGCGAGAACACCAGGTCCATCCGGGCCCCGCCGCTGTCCACCGGCACGGCCTGCTCGGCCAGACCGGGCAGGCCGAGCACCGCGTCCGGGACGTTCTGCCAGGCCAGCAGCACCTGGAACAGCGGGTGGTGCGCGGTGGAGCGGGCCGGGCGCAGCGCGTCCACCAGGAACTCGAACGGGACGTCCTGGTGGGCGTACCCGTCCAGGCCGCGTTCGCGGACCCGGGCCAGCAGCTCGCGGAAGGTCGGTGCCCGCGACAGGTCGGCACGCAGCACCAGGGTGTTGACGAAAAAGCCGACCAGGTCCTCGGTGGCGGCGTCGGTACGGCCGGCGACGGTCGCGCCGACCGGGATGTCCTCCCCGGCGCCGAGCCGGTGCAGCAGGGCGGCCAGGGCCGCGTGCACGACCATGAACTCGCTGGCGTCGTGCCGCCGCGCCAGCGTGGCGACGGCGGTGTGCAGCTCGGCGTCCCAGCGCAGGGCGACGGTGCCGCCGCGGTGGGTGGCCGAGGCCGGGTGCGGCCGGTCTGCGGGCAGCGCGATCCGCTCCGGCAGTCCGGCCAGGGCCTCGCGCCAGTAGGTGAGTTGGGTGTTGCGCAGGCTGTCCGGGTCGTCCTGGCCGCCGAGCAGCCGGTGCTGCCACAGGGTGTAGTCGGCGTACTGGACCGGCAGCGGCGCCCACTGCGGGGCGGCCGCGAGGCGGGCCGTAGGCGGCGGCGAGGTCGCGCAGCAGCGGGCCGAGCGACCAGCCGTCACCGGCGATGTGGTGGAGCACGACGAGCAGCACGTGCTCGGGGACGGCGTCCGCGGCGCCGTCGTCGGTCGGGGAGGTCGGGGTGAGCGAGAAGACCGTGACCCGGATGGGCGTTTCGGCACTCAGGTCGAAGGTGTGGGCGGCGGCCCGGTCCCGCAGGGCGGCGTAGTCGGCCGGCGCGCACTCCACCGTCGTGAAGGCGGTGCCCGCCTCCGCCGACGGCAGGATGTGCTGCACCGGCACGCCCTCGCCGTCCACCGGGAACACCGTGCGCAGGGCCTCGTGCCGGGCCACCACGTCCGCCGTCGCGGCGCGCAGCGCGTCGAGGTCGAGCGCGCCGCGCAGGCGGACCGCGAACGGCAGGTTGTAGAGCGCGGTCGGCCCTTCGATCTGGTCGATCAGCCAGAGACGCTGTTGTGCGTACGAAACCGGGATCACGGTGCTTCCTCTGCTCACGTCACGGGCGTGTGGTGGTGGGCGCCGTCACGCAGCGACGGCGGTGGTCGGGAGGACGGACGGCTCGCAGTCGAGGACGTCGACCGGGCGGCCCATCGCGACGGCGATCTTCCGGTCGCCGCGGTACGGGTCGCGGCCGTGCGCGCAGAGCACGTTGTCGACCAGCATCACGTCGCCGACCTGCCAGGTCTCCCGCACGGTGGCGGCCTCGTAGGCGGCGTTCAGCGCCTCGACGTCCTCGCGGGTGACCGGCTCGCCGTCGCCGAAGCCGGTGTTGAACGGCAGGCCGTCCGGGCCGAACTCCTCGACCATGGCCTCCCGGATGTCCGGGTCCAGCGACCACTCGTTCCAGAAGGCCAGGTGGTTGAACCAGACCTCCTCGCCGGTGTGCGGGTGGCGGATGGTGGCCGGCCGCAGCTGGTCGGTGCGCAGGGTGCCGTCCTCCAGCCACTCCCAGGTGATGCCGTTCTCCCGGCAGTACTGCTCGACCTCGGCGGGCTCCTCGGTGCCGAAGGCGGTCCGCCACGGCAGCGAGACGTACTCCGAGTAGCTGCGGCCGAGCGTCCAGCCGGAGCTGCGGCCGCGCTCGGCCAGGTGCGGCGGCAGCCCGGCGAGGACCTTGCGGACGTCCGCGGTCGGGGTGGCGCCGCCCTCCTCCGGGGCGACCAGGCAGGCGAACAGCAGCCGGCCGGGGAAGGTCAGGGTGTAGCTGTTCTCGTTGTGCATCCGGATCGGCAGCGCGGCCGCCAGGTCGGTGGACGAGAACACGCCGTTGCCGAAGTCGCTGCGCGGGGTGGCCTTCTCCCGGTACGGGGTGGGCTCGGGGATCAGCACGTCCCGGACGGCGGCGACGTCCTCGGTGGCCGCGACCGGCAGCCCGCGCAGGAAGATCGTGCCGTGCTCGTGCAGCGCGGCGGTCAGCTCGGC
Organism: Streptomyces sp. NRRL S-495; assembly: GCF_000966955.1. Taxonomy (NCBI): domain Bacteria; kingdom Bacillati; phylum Actinomycetota; class Actinomycetes; order Kitasatosporales; family Streptomycetaceae; genus Streptomyces; species Streptomyces sp. NRRL S-495. The sequence continues at coordinate 9,772 of NZ_JZWY01000824.1, read as the reverse complement.
CTCGTGCTCGCGGAGCCAGGCGCAGCCCTCGGCGAGGTCGGCGACGGCCGGGACGTGGAGGAGGGCCGGACGGCCGGGGTTCAGCTCCCAGGTCACCATGGCGGCGCTCACCGGCGGTCGAGGCCGGCGACCAGCGAGGCCGGGCGGATGTCGGTCCAGTTGGTCTCGATCCACTCCAGGCACTCCTGGCGGGGCGCCTCGCCGTGGACGGTGGTCCAGCCGGCCGGCACGTCGATCCAGACCGGCCACAGCGAGTGCTGGTTCTCGTCGTTGACCAGGACCAGGTAGCCGGCGTTGTCGTCCTCGAACGGGTTGCTCACGGTGCTCTCCTCGGTGAGGTGGTGGCGCGGTGCGGTGTGATTCGAAGGTAGGTGCGGGCCGGGTCCGGAAGCGGCACAAGGCCCGGCAGGTGAGCGGCAGTTCCGGGACTGCCGTCCTCCTGCGCGGGCCTCGGGCGCACGGGGTGGGAACGGGGGTGGAGCGGGGTGGGACGGGGGGTGGTCGGAAGGGTGGGCGCGGGGTTCCGGCGCGGTGCCGGCGCGGGCTCAGCGCGGGGTCAGCCGGACCGGGAAGCGGTCCAGGCCGAAGTTGATGATCGAGCGGTTGTACTCGACCGGACCGGCCGGTTCGATCGTCGCCGCCTTCTCCAGCGCCGCCGAGAACAGCGCGCTCAGCTCGGCCTTAGCCAGCGGCGCGCCGATGCAGTAGTGGGCGCCCAGGCCCAGCGCCAGGTGCTTGTTGGGCGAGCGGTCGAGCCGGATCTCCTCCGGCGCCTCGAACGCCTCCGGGTCCCGGTTCGCCGACCACACCCAGACCGCGACCCGGTCGCCGCGCCGGATCTGCCGCCCGGCCAGCTCGATGTCCCGGGTGGCGGTGCGCAGCGTGTGCAGCCCGACCGAGGTCCAGCGCAGCAGCTCGTCCACGGCGGAGTCCATGTCCACCTCGCCGCGCTGCAGCGCCTGCCACAGGTCCGGCCGGTTGACCAGGGTGTGCAGGCCCATCGCCGCGGTGTGGCGGACCGTCTGGACGCCGCCGACGACGATGTTGTCCAGGTTGAGCACGACGTCCTCGACCGGCATCAGCCGCCCGTTGACCTTGTAGGTGGCCATCATCGAGATGAGGTCGTCCTTGGGGTCGGTGCGCCGCAGCATCACCTGGTGCATCAGGTAGGGGATCAACTGCTGGTGGCCGGCCCGGCGTTCCTCCGGGGTGGCGCCGAGGAAGGCCACGTCGCAGACCCGGACCATCATGTCGCGGTCCTTCTCCGGGACGTCCAGCAGGTCGCACATGACGGCCAGCGGCAGCGCGGAGACCACGTCGACGAGGTCGGCCTCGCCCTGCTCCACGGCCCGGTCGAACAGCTCGCCGGCCCGCTCGGCGATCGAGCGGGAGGCCCCGCGCACGCCGTTCTTGGAGAAGAACGGGTTGGCGGGCGCCCGCAGTTCGCGGTGCTTGGGCGGGTCGGTGAGGGCCATCATCCGGCCCGAGCCGACCGGGACGTTGCCGACGCCGGCGCCCAGCAGCGAGCCGGACTCGGAGCTGAACACGGCCGCGTTGCGCAGGACGTCGGCCGACTCCTTGTAGGTCATCACCGACCAGATCGGGCCGTCGTCCAGGCTGTCGGTGCGGTGGACGGGCGCCTCGCGGCGCAGCTCGGCGACCAGGGCCGGGGTCTCGGGGTTCGCCCACAGGGCGGGGTCGGTGAGATCGACGGAAGTGGTGGTCACCATGACGGCTGCTCCTCGGTGGCGGTGGCGCGGGCGGTGGCACGGGCGGTGGCGGTGCTGACGGTGGTGGGGTCGGCCGCCGCGCGGCCGGAGAGCAGGGAGGTCAGAAGGTTGACCGGGCCGGGCCGGTCGACGGTGGCGAGCAGGTGCCCACCGGGCAGGACCAGCTGGTCGAAGGCGCCCCGGGTGTGGGCGGCCCAGCCGGAGAGGTCGGTGGTGGCGAGCATCGGGTCCTCGGCCCCGGCCAGCGCGTACAGCGCGGAGGCGAGCGGCGGGTGCGGGTGGTGGCGGTAGGTGGCGCTGACCGCGAGGTCGGTGCGGATACCGGCGAGGGCGAGTTCCACCAGCTCGGAATCGGCGCTGACCAGCTCCTCCAGGCCGGTGAGGCGCAGGAGTTCGGCCGCGTCGAGGTCCTTGGACTCCCGCTCGGTCCACTCGGCCGGGCTGGGTGCCCCGGCCACCACCACGAGTTCGGGGCGGCGGTCGGCGGGCAGGGCCCGGGCCACCTCGTAGGCGAGCAGGGCACCGAAGCTCTGCCCGTAGAAGGCGGCCCGGCGGCCGGGGGCGAGGTGCGGGGCGATCGCTGCGGCGACCTCGGCCGTCAGCGCGGCGAAGTCGGCGGGCATCGGGTCGCGGCTGCGGCCGCCGCGGGCCGGCGGGCGCAGCGCCCAGACCTCGGTGGCGGGGGCGAGGGCCCTGGCCAGCGGGGTGAAGGCGGTGGCGTCGCCGCCGGCGTGCGGGAAGCAGAACAGCCGGACGGCGGCCTCGGGTCGGGGCGCGGGGAGGAGGAACCAGTCGCCCTCGATCCGCGGCCGGGCGGCGGGGACGGCCGACGGAGTGACAGCCGGGGCTGCCGGGGCGCGGCGGACGGCCGGGGTGGTGGGCAGCGGCGCGGCGGCCGGGCGCGGGCGGGCGGTCAGCGGCGGACGCGCGGTGGGGCCGGGGGTCGTAGAAGTCATCGGACGGCCGGCCGGCGGGCGGTGAGGGCCGGGCGGGCGGCGGCCGGTCCGGCCGCGGCGGCGCGTTGCACGGCCTCGGTGAAGGCGGCCAGGTCGGCGGCGTCCAGCAGGTGCCGCAGCTGCAGCTCGACGTTCAGCTTGCGGCGCAGCAGGTGGACGACCCGCAGCGCGGCGAGCGAGTGGCCGCCGAGCGAGAGGAAGTCGTCGGCGGGCAGCACCTCGGGGACGCCGAGCACGGTCCGCCACACCTCGGCGACCTGCTCCGCCACTCCCCCGCCGGCCGCCTCCGGCGCCGCCTCGGCGGCCGGGACCGGCAGCGCCCGGTGGTCGACCTTGCCGTTCGGGGTGAGCGGCATCGCCTCCAGCACGGTCACACCGGCCGGCACCAGGTGCGCGGGCAGGGTGCGACGCAGTTCGGCCAGCAGCTCGGCGGGCGTCGCCGTCCCGGTCACGTACGCGGCGAGGCGGGTGTCGCCGGGGGCGGGCGCGTGCACGGTCACGGCGGCGGCCGTGACACCGTCCAGCGCCGCCAGCGCGTGCTCGACCTCGCCGAGCTCGATCCGGAAGCCGCGCAGCTTGACCTGGNCAGCTTGACCTGGCGGTCGACCCGGCCGACGTACTCCAGCAGGCCCTCGGCGGAGCGGCGGGCCTGGTCGCCGGTGCGGTACATCCGGGCGCCGGGCTCGATCGTGAACGGGTCGGCGACGAAGCGGCCGGCGGTCAGCCCCGGCTGCCCGGCGTAGCCGTGCGCGAGGCCGGGTCCGGCGAGGTACAGCTCGCCGACCTCGCCGGGCCCGGTGACCGGCCGCAGCCGCTCGTCCAGCAGGTGGACCCGCACTCCCGCCAGCGGCTCGCCCAGGTGCGGGCCGGGGCCGGTGATCGGGGCGGTGATCGCGTCGACCGTGCACTCGGTCGGCCCGTACAGGTTGAAGGCGTCGATGCCGCCGTCCGCGAGTTCGCGCCAGGTGCGCTCGGGGACGGGCTCGCCGCCCATGAACAGGCGCGGCACGGCGGCGCCGGTCAGCTGCTCGCGCAGCAGCTGCCAGTGCGAAGGCGTCAGGTCGAGGTCGGTGACGGCGTGCTCGGCGAGCAGCGCGGCCAGCCGGGCCGGGTCGGCGCGCCGGGCGTCGTCGACGACCACCAGGGTGTCGCCCCGGCAGATCCGGATCCACTGCTGGACGGAGGCGTCGAAGGAGACGCTGGCGTTCCAGGCGACGACGGACGGCTCGGGGCGGTAGGCACCGGCCTGCTCCAGGCCGGCCGCGAGGTCGGCGACGGCGCCGTGCGGCACCTCGACGCCCTTGGGGCGGCCGGTGGAACCGGAAGTGTAGATGACGTAGGCGGAGTCCAGCGGGTCCGGGACGAAGCCGTCCTCCTCCGTGCCCTCGGACACCGCGTCGGGGCGGAGCACCGGGACGCCCGCCGGGACGGGCGGTGCCGCCTCGGCGCTGACCACGGCGGCGAGCCGGGTAGGCCGGGTCGAGCGGGACGTACGCGGCGCCGGCCCGCCAGACGGCGAGCAGCGCGACCGGCAGGTCCAGGGTGCGGGCGAGGTGGACGCCGACCTTGTCGCCGCGGCGCACACCGCGGGCCCGGAGGGCGGCGGCGAGGGCGGCGGTGCGGCGGTCCAGGGCGGCGAAGTCGAGGCTGCCGTCGGCGGCGTGCACGGCGGTCCGCGCCGGGTGGGCGGCGACGGCGGCGCGCAGCCGGGCCAGCAGGTCGACGGGAGCGACGGGAGCGGCGGGAGCGGCGGCGGGGACGGTGGCGGCCGGCTCGGCGAAGGTGGTCATGGCGGGGGTACTCCTCGATCTCGATGAGGTCGGACGGGGAAGGCCGTGCGGGTCGAGCGGTGGTGCGAAGTCATGGGGACGCGGCGGAGGCGGGCGCGGAGGCAGGGAGGGGTGGGGCCGGGCACCGGACAGCTGCCCGCGGTCGGGCACCGGCGCCACCCCTCTGCGGCCGGCCCGGTCAGACCTCCCCGGCCAGGCGGGCCAGGGCCCCGGCATAGGTGTCGATGAACTCCTCGGCCGTGGCGTCGTCCACCAGCGCCCGCTGGTGGTCCACGGCGAGCAGCACCCGCTGCGAGGCCGGGTCCTGGATCAGCGAGGCGCCGAAGGTGAAGCTGTTGGGCTCGTGCCGGTAGGTGGGTTCGCTGCCGATCCGGCCGTCCTCGATCCGGGCCGCGCTGAGCCGGCCCAGGGCGTGGAAGCGCAGGTAACCGAACTGGCTGTCGAGCGCGGTGTCGGCCATCATCCGGGCCAGCCGGGCGAACGGCACCCGGCGGTGCGGCATCATGTCCAGCTCCTCCCGGTGCACGTGCCGCACCAGTGCCGCGAGGTCCTCGCCCGGTTCGGCGACCAGCGGCACGGTGTTGAGGAAGAGCCCGTAGACCTCGGTGCCGCCGAGCCGTTCGAGCCGGCCGTTCATCGCCAGCCCGGTGGTGACCCGCTGCCGCCCGGTGATCCGGGCGAGGGCGTACAGGTGGGCGGCGAGCGCGACGGACTTGACCGGGACGGCGAGCGCGTCGGCAACGGCGCGCAGCTGCCCCGGCGCGTCCGGGAGCACCCGTTCCACGGTGCGCGGCAGCTCGTGGACGTCCTCGCTGCCCGGCCAGAGCTGGCCGGTGGCGCCGTCGAGCCGCTGGTGCCAGTAGGCGAGCGAGTCCCGGTCGGTGGTGGCGGCGCGTTCGACGGCCACGAAGTCGCGGAAGGCGGTGCGCGGCGGCGGGGCGGGGGTGGAGACCGGGTCGGCGGTGAGCGCGGTGTGCCGTTCGAGGATCTCGGTGAGCAGGGAGGTGAAGCTCCAGCCGTCCAGGATCGCGTGGTGCTCGGAGATGGTGAGCTGGAACGCCCGGTCGGCGAGCCGCTGCACGGTGATCCGGAACAGCGGGGGTTCGGCGAGGTCGAACGGCCGGTCGCGGTGGTCCTCGAAGACGGCGCGGACCTCCGGGTCCTGCTGCGCCTCGGGCCGGTCGCGCAGGTCGGCGAACTCGACCGGGGCGGGCAGGGTGCCGTGCACCAGCTGGAGTGGTTCGCCGTAGCCGGAGAGGTCGAGGCCGGTGCGCAGCACGGCGTGCCGGGCCATCGCCTCGTTGACCGAGCGGCGGAACGCGGTCTCGTCGAGGTCGCCGCTGATGCGGTAGGAGTTGACGTTGTGGTAGCTGTCGGTGCCGCCGGCGACCTCCATGTGGAAGACCATCGACAGCTGCATGGACACCATGGGGTAGGCGTCGACGATCCCGGGCGGCAGCTCCGCGCGGTCCTCCTCGTCGATCAGCGCGAACGGCTGGTCGGCGCCGGGGTCGGCCTCGACGGGCCGGGCGAGCGGCAGTAGGGCGGCGACGGTGGGCGCGTTGAAGACGTCCCGCAGCGAGACCTGCCAGCCCCGGTCGTGCAGGGCGCCGGCCAGTTGGACGGCCCGGATGGAGTCGCCGCCGAGGTGGAAGAAGTCGTCGTGGACGCCGATCCCGGACACCCCGAGCACCTCCGTCCAGACGGCGGCGAACAGCTCCTCCTCCGGGCTGCGGGCCTCGACGTGCCGGCCGGCCCGGGTGGGCGCGGCGCGGCCGGGGGCGGGCAGCGCGGCCCGGTCGACCTTGCCGTTGACGGTCAGCGGCAGCGCGTCCAGCACGGTGACGCTCGCCGGGACCATGTAGGCGGGCAGGGAGCGGCCGAGGAACTCGTGGACGTCCGCCGGGGCGCGGCCGGTGACGTAGGCGGCGAGCCGGTCCTCGTGGACGGTCACCACGCAGGCGTCGACGTCGGGGTGGGCGGCGAGGGCGTTCTCGATCTCGCCGAGCTCGATCCGGAAGCCGCGCAGTTTGACCTGGAAGTCGGCCCGGCCGACGTATTCGAGGCCGCCGTCCGGCAGCCGCCGGGCGACGTCGCCGGTGCGGTAGAGGCGGGCGCCGGGCGGTCCGGCCGGGTCGGCGACGAAGCGTCCGGCGGTGAGGCCGGGGCGCCCCCAGTAGCCGTGGGCGAGGCTGCCGCCGCCGATGTACAGCTCGCCGGGGACCCCGGGCGGGCAGGGCCGCAGCCAGTCGTCCAGGACGGCGGCGGTCAGGCGCGGCATCGGCTCGCCGATCTCCAGGACGGCGGCGGTCAGGTGCGGCATCGGCTCGCCGATCAGGCTGCGCTCGAAGCCGGCGCCGCCCTCGGCCACGTCGTGGATCGTGACGTGCACGGTGGTCTCGGTGATGCCGTACAGGTTGCACAGCCGGGCGGGCGGCAGCGGGTCGAGGTCGTGCCAGCGCTGGACCAAGCCCGGGTCGAGCGCCTCGCCGCCGAGCATGATCCAGCGCAGCTCCGCCAGGGCGCGGGGGCGGCGGCGCAGGGCCGGTTCGAGCTGGCGCAGCGCGGACGGGGTGAGGCACAGGTGGGTGACCCGCTCGGTGTCGAGGAGTTCGGTGAACTCCTCGGGCGAGCGGCTGGTCAGGTAGGGCACCACGAGCAGCCGGGCGCCGTGCAGCAGCGCGCCCCAGAGCTCCCAGACGGTCCAGTCGAAGGCGTAGCTGTGGAACAGCGTCCAGGTGGTGTCCGGGCCGAAGCCGAAGTGCTCGCGGCCGGAGTCCAGCAGCCGGCTGACGTGCTCGTGGGCGACGGCGACGCCCTTGGGGCGGCCGGTGGAGCCCGAGGTGAAGATCAGGTAGGCGAGGTCGCCGGGGCGGCCGACCGAGGGCGGGCGGGTGTCGGGGCGGGCGGCGACCTCGGCGGCGCCGGGGCTGCCGGCGGTGAGGTCGAGGGTCTGCCAGGGGCCGTCGGGGGCGCGGTCGGGGCGGTCGGTGAGGACGGCCCGCACGGCGGTGTCGCCGAAGACCAGGGCGGCCCGGTCGGCGGGGGCGACGAGGTCGACCGGCACGTAGGCGGCGCCGGCCTTGAGCACGGCGAGGATCGCGACCGGTACGGCGGCGGTGCGTTCCAGCAGCAGGCCGACCCGGTCGCCGGGGCGGACGCCGCGCTCGATCAGGGTGTGCGCCAGCCGGTTGGCGCGGCGGTCGAGTTCGGCGTAGTCGAGGCGTTCCTGACCGTCGTCGACGGCCGGGCGGTCGCCGTGCGCGTCGGCGGCCCGTTCGAACAGGTGGTGCAGGCAGTGGCCGTCGTCGAGCCGGGCGGGGCGGGGCCGGGCCCCGGCGGCGGGGGCGGCGGTGAGCCGCAGCACGGTGGCGTCCGGGTCGGTGAGGGCGGCGTCCAGCAGGGCCGCGTAGTCGGCGGCGAGGCGGTGGATCGTGCCGGGGTCGAAGAGGTCGCCGTTGTACTCGGCCTCGCCGCGCATCTCGCCGCCGCCGTCGCCGACGGGTTCGAAGACCGACCAGGTGAGGTCGAACTTGCTGGTGCCGTTGGCGCGGACGGTGCGCCGGGCGGCGGCCGGGCCGAGGGCGAGCGGGGTGCTGTCCTCGCTGTGGGCGCCGAACACCACCTGGACCAGCGGCGGGTGCTGCGGGGTGCGGGCGGTGCCGAGGTGGTCGACCAGCTGGTCGAAGGGCAGGTCGAGGTAGCCGAAGGCGTCGAAGGCGCCGTCCTGGATGTCGGCCAGCAGCCCGCGGAAGCTCGCGTCCGGGGCGAGCCGGATCCGCAGCGGCAGCAGGTTGACGAAGTAGCCGAGTAGGTCCGCGAGTTCGGGCCGGTTGCGGGTGGTGACCGGGGTGCCGACGAGCAGGTCGTCGGCGCCGGTCCAGCGGTTCAGCAGCAGGGCGAAGGCGGCCAGCTGGACGGTGAAGGGGGTGACGCCCTCCTGTTCGGCCAGCGCCCGGACCCGGGCGGCGCTGCCGGGGGCGAGGCCGAAGTGCTCGGTGCCGCCGCGCTCCTCGCGCTCGGCCGGCCGGGGGCGGTCGCCGGGCAGGTCGAGCAGGGTCGGGGCGCCGTCCAGGCGGTCCTTCCAGTAGGCCAGGTGCTCCTCGTAGGAGGTGTGCCGCTCCTCCTCGGCCCAGTCCGCGTACTGGGTGCCGAGGGCGGGCACCTCCGGGGTCCGGCCTTCGAGGAACGCCCGGTAGTGGTCGGTGAGTTCGCGCTCGAAGAGGTCGGCCGACCAGCCGTCCCAGATGATGTGGTGGACGACGAACAGCAGGGTGGTGCGCTCGTCGGCGAGCCGGAGCGCCTCGGCGCGCAGCAGCGGGCCGGCCGCGAGGTCGAACGGTTCGGCGGCCCGTTCGGCGATCAACTCCTCGGCACGGGACTCGCGTTCACCCTCCGGCAGGGCGCGCAGGTCGGTGACGGCGAGCGGGACGGCGAGCCCGGGGTGGACGTGCTGGCGGGGGCCGTCGGGGTGCAGGGCGAAGGTGGTGCGCAGTGCCTCGTGCCGGGCGGTGACGGCGTCCAGGGCCCGGGCCAGCAGGTCCAGGTCGAGCGGGCCGGTGACCTCGTACGTCCAGGGGGTGGTGTAGGTGACGGCGCCCGGGTCGAGGCGGTCGAGGAACCAGAGTCCGCGCTGGAGGCCGGAGGCGGGCGCGGTCCGGACGGCTTCGGTTTCGGTGCCGGTATCGGGGGCGGGGGTGTCGGACGGGCGCACGGCCTCGTTCCCTTCGGTGCGAGCGGTGTCGGGGCGGCCCGTCATCACGAGGCCAGCCGTTCGGCGATGGCGCCCACGGTGCGGCCGCGGAACACCACGTGCGGCGGGACCTTGGTGCCGGTCTCCTGCGAGAGCCGCATGGCGACCCGCACGGCGGCCAGCGAATTGCCGCCGATCCGGAAGAAGTTGTCGTCCGGGCCGAGGTCGCCCGGCAGTTCCAGCACGGCCCGGACGGCGTCGGCCACCAGCCGCTGGCCGGGTGTCAGCGGGTCGGGGGTGCCCGGGTCGGCCGGGGCCTCGGCGCGGCGCTCGGCGGGTGCGGGCAGCGCCTTGCGGTCGACCTTGCCGTTGGGGTTGAGCGGCAGCGCGTCCAGCACGTCGACGGTTGCGGGCACCATGTGCTCGGGCAGCAGCGCCGCCAGGTGGTCGAGCAGCGCCTCCGGACCGACCGGGCCGACCCCGGTGTCGAAGGTGACGAGAGTGTCGAGAGTGACGTAGGCGGCGAGCCGGTGGTCGCCCGGGGCGGGCTCGTGCACGGTGACGGCGGCCTCCCGGACGGCGGGGTGGCGGGTGAGCGCGTCC
>NZ_JZWY01000816.1:0-6081 GCF_000966955.1 Streptomyces sp. NRRL S-495 | reverse complement strand
AAGCCGCCCCGGAAACCGTTCCCGCAACGAAAAACCGGCGCCGGAAATCGGAAGGGCCTGGCATCGGCCGCGCGCGGTGCGCGAGAGTGGCCCGACCGCTGCCGCGACCGATGGAGCCGCCCGTGACCGTCACCCGGATCCTCCACTACCACCACGAGTTGCCGCTCGACTTCGACCAGTTGCTGCTCGGCATCCACGTCGACGCCCGCGCCGACCGGATGCTCGACCCGTTCACCCAGCGGTTCCACCTGGTCGTCGACCACTGGACGAGGCGTCCCGGCTTCTCCTGCGTCGTCTCCTACGACGGCCGCGAACCGACCGGCTTCGCCTACGGCGCACCGCTGGCGGCCGGCCGTGAATGGTGGCGCGGGCTGCTCGACCCCGCCCCGGACCCCGCCGCGACCTTCGGCCTGTCCGAGCTGATGGTCCGCCCCGCCTGGCGCGGGCAGGGCCTCGCCGAGCGGCTGCACGACGCCCTGCTGGAGGACCGGCCCGAGGACTTGGTGTGCCTCCTGGCCGAGGCCGGCCGGCCCCGCGCGCAGGCCCGTTGCGAGTCGTGGGGCTACCACCGGGTCGGCCCGACCCGGCCCGTCGCCGGCAGCCCCGCGTACACCGTGATGCTCCGCCGACTCCGGCCCGTGCCGCTGCATTCCGGTGGGGAGTACTGTGAAAGGGCCGTCACGCATCCGGACGGTTCGGCGGCCGACGAGTCCTGAGAAAACGTCCATGCCGTCCTCAGGATGTTCAAAGCCGCGCGCCCTACTCTCATCGATCATGGCGATACGAAGCGTCTCCCGGGCAAGAGTGTTGGTACCGGTCGGCCTCCTCGTCGCCGCGGGGGCGGTGGCCGCGGCGTTGCAGGGGCAGTCCGGCGGTGTCGAGAGCCGTTCGCAGATGTCCGTCGTGGCCGACACGACCTCGTCCGCCCCGCCGACGGTCACCCCGGCCACCGCCGCGCCCACCCCGACCGCCGCGCCCACCGACGCCCCTGCGCCCGCTGCCACGGCCGGGGCCGCCGCCGCGGCCCTGCACAGCGCCGTCGACCGGGCGGAGGGCGCGGTCTCGGTGGCGGTCACCGACCTGGACTCCGGGCAGTCGCTCAGTTACGGCGGCCCCGGCCACGACTTCGCCACCGCCAGCATCGTCAAGCTCGACATACTGGCCGCGCTGCTGCTCCGGACGCAGGATCTCGGCACCACGCCGACCGCCGCCCAGCGCGACCTGGCCACCACGATGATCGAGAACAGCGACAACGACTCCGCCACCGGCCTGTGGGACGAGATAGGCGCGGACTCGGGTCTCGACGCCGCCAACGCACGCTTCGGCCTGACCGCCACCGAGGCCGGCCAGGACGGCTACTGGGGCCTCACCTCGACCACCGCCGACGACCAACTGCGGCTGCTGCGCCAGGTCTTCACCGACGAGTCGCTGCTCTCCGCCACCTCCCGCGCCTACATCCAGGGGCTGCTCGACGAGGTGGAGGAGGACCAGCGGTGGGGCGTGGGCGCGGCGGCGAGCAACGGCGGGTACGAGGTGAAGAACGGCTGGCTGCCGAGGGACACGGACGGCCTGTGGGTGATCAACAGCATCGGCCGGGTCGAGCGGGACGGGCACCAGCTGCTGATCGCCGTGGTCTCGGACGGGAATTCGACCGACACCGACGGAATGGACCTGGTGGAGTCGGTGGCCCGCGCGGCGGCCGAGGCTGTGACCGGGAGCTGAGCGCCGGGAGGGCTCATCCCCGACGCGGGGCCCGGCCCAGTCCGTCGAGGAACTGCCGTTGGCCGTCCAGGAATCCGTCCGCGAAGAGCGAGCGGGGCGAGAACAGCGCGGTGAGCGTGAGCCTGGGCTCCGACTGCTCGACGGACCGCTTGAGCAGTGAATGGGCCGCGTCCGGGTAGTGCGCGACCGTCAGCGCGCCGCCCGCGTCCAGCGCCTCGCGGTAGCCGCGCTCCGTGTCGGCGGTGTCCACATTGGTGTCCTGGCCCGCGAGGACCAGCAGCACCGGGACGCCGCGCAGGGCCAGGAGGTCCCGGGTGGCGTCGGCAGTGTGGTTCCGGGAGACGAAGCCCCAGCGGCCGGCGGTCATGCCGTCCGCGTCGCCGCCCATGGCCGCGAGGTACTCCTCGAAGCCCGCGTGGCGCGCCAGCAGCGCCCGGACGGCGTCGCTCCGGGCGGTCTCGGCCTCGATCCGGGCCGCCGACGCGCCCTCGGCGCGCAGTTCGGCGAGGAGGTTGTAGCGGCCCTGCCGGAGCCAGTTGATCGCGGGCGAGACGGCGAGAACGAAGCTCACGGGCGTCCTCGCGGCGACCTTCGGCAGGACCCAGCCCGCCTGGCTGGCGCCCCAGAGCCCGATCCGGTCGCCGTCGATGTCGGGGCGGGTGCGGGCCCAGGCGATCGCGGCGGCGGCCTCGTCGGCCCGGTCGTCCATGGACTGGTCGAGCCAGTTGCCGGGGGCGCCCGCGACGCCGGGCTTGTCCCAGGAGAGCGAGGCGTACCCGGCCTCGGCGTTCGCCTCCCAAATGGGCTTGTAGCCGTCGTCGTGGGTGGCGTCGGTGGGGCCGTCGCCGTGGACGTACACGACGAGGCCGTGGCGCTCGCGGCCGTCCCTGGGGACGGCGAGCACGCCGTTGAGGACGTGGTTGCCGTGGCGGATCGAGACCCGCCGCTCGTCCATGGCGTAGGAGTTCTGCCACAGCACCGCGCCGACGAGACCGGCACCCACCAGCAGCACCGCGACGAGCGACCACACGGTGATGCGGAGCCCCCGCCGTCGGGGCCGGGTCTTCGGACGCACGGTTTTCGGACGCTCGGTTTTCGGACGCATGGGGCGGCCGCCTCCGTTCTGGTTCCGGTTCTGATCCGGCCCTAGAACTATCACCATAAGAACGGTCGTGGCGAGTCTGATAGATTTGAGTCCTGGTTCCAAGGCCCGACGAGAAGCGGAGGCACAGCATGGGACTCGACACACCGGGCCGCCCCGGCGCCGGAACGGTGACCGTGCGGCGGGGCCTCCCCGACGGAGCCGAGCGGCGGGCCGCCGAGCTGTACTGGGACGCCTTCGGCCGCAAGCTCGGCCCCGCTCTCGACCCGCCCGACAAGGCCGTGCCCTTCATCGCCGCCCACTTCAACGCCGACCGCGCGGTCTGCGCGCTGCTCGACGGACAGCTCGTCGGCCTCGCCGGGTACCGCCAGGGCGGGCGGGGCCTCACCGGAGGATCGGCCGGCGCCGTGCTGCGCGCCTACGGACACCTGCGCGGACTGCACCGGCTCCTGCTCCTCTCCCTCTTCGAACGCCGTCCGGCCCCCGGGCAGCTCCTCATGGACGGGATCGCCGTGAGTCCGGACCTGCGCGGCCGGGGTGTCGGCAGCCTGCTCATCGAGGAGGTGGCCGCCGTCGCGGCGGAGCAGGGCTACCGGGAGATCAGGCTGGACGTGATCGACACCAACCCGCGCGCCCGGGCCCTGTACGAGCGGCGCGGCTTCACGGCCGTACGGACCGAGGAGACGCCCTACCTGCGCCGACTGCTCGGCTTCGGCGCGGTCACCACTATGCGCCGCCCCGTCGGCACCCACGGCAGGGGAGAACTGTGAGCACCGGGACCGACCGCACCGGAACCGACCACGTCGAGGTCCCCACCCGGATGCTCGTCCACGCGCTGGTCCGCGAGGACGGCACCGTCGGCGCCGACGAGCTGTACAGCGTCGCCAACACCCTGGGCATGAGCGACCAGCAGGTGCGGCTGTGCGTCAAACGCCTGGTCGCCGAGGGCCGGTTCACCCACGAGGGCCGGGGCCGAAAGGCGCAGCTGCACGCGACGCCGGACACCGTGCGCGCCCTCGCCCCCAACGCGGACTTCCTGCGGCACGCGTTCCGCCAGGACGCCGGGGCCGCGCCCTGGGACGGCGTCTGGCACCTGGCCGCCTTCGCCGTGCCCGAATCGGCGCGCACCGCCCGGGACACCCTGCGCGAGACGCTCATCCACCTCGGCGGCGCCCCGCTCCAGGGCGGTCTGTACGTCAGCGCCAACGCCTGGGAGCCGTACGTCGAGGAGGCGGCCCACCGTCTCGGGGCCCACGGCGGGCTCACCCTCCTCACCACGACCGACCTGCGCCGGGGCGACACCCGGGAGCCCGCCGAACTCGCCCGGGAGCTGTGGCCCCTGACGGAGATCGCCGACCGCTACCACCGCCTCGATCGCGTCGCCGGACCACGTCTCGCCCGGCTCACCGGCCCCGCCGAGCTCTCCTCCGCCGAACTCCTGACCGTGGCGGTCGAGTTGGCCGCCGAGCTCACCCGCGCCATGGAGCCCGATCCGCTGCTGCCGCCCCAACTGCTGCCCCACCCCTGGCCCGGCACCGGGGCCAGGGAGCGGATCGCCCGCTGCTGGGCCGCCCTGTACGCCCGCGACCGGGGTGAGGCCCGCCCGGCGTTGTTCCGCCTCTTCGCCGACATCACCCGGGAAGCGGCGGACCGGGTCACGGACTGACGACAGAACCGACCGCTCGGGGCTCACTCCTCCTCGGGGACCTCGACGATCAGCAGCGTCCCCCGACTGCCGGGGCGGACGGCGTGGGCCGCGCGCGCCGGGATCCGGAGCAGCTCGCCCGGGCCGACCGTCACCTCGGCGCCTTCCAGCAGGAGTTCGAGGCGGCCGTCGAGGACGAGCAGCACCTCCGGGTTGACGTGCGACTCGACGGGCAGCGGCCGCCCGTCCATCCGCAGGACCTTCACGGCGGCCGTGCCCACCTGTCCGAGCAGGTGGGACGCCCAGGGGGCGGGCAGCGCGGACGCGGCGGCGGACAGGTCGATCGGGTTCACGGCGGTCGGGTTCACGGCGGTCGGGTTCACGGCATACCTCCATGGCGGGCCCGACCCGCCGTGGAGGCAGGACAGGACCGCGATGTGTTCGAAGGGGACGTGCTGGACGCTATCCGAGCGGCCGGGCCCGTTGGTCGACCGTTTGGTAAAACCTCGCGCCGTCCCTCCGAGCGGGTCTCAGCGCGACAGTCCCGCCCGGTGGGCGAGGATGGCGAGGCGGACGCGGTCGCGGGCCGCGAGCTTGTGGAGCAGCCGGCCGATGTGGGTCTTGGTGGTGCCCTCGGTGATATGGAGGCGCGCGGCGATCTCGGGATTGGTGAGCCCGTCGCCGACCAGGGCCAGCACCTCGCGCTCGCGGGCCGTGAGGGCGAGGAGGGCGGTGCGCGCCCCGGCCCGCACCGGGTCCTCGTCGGCGATGCCCGGCCCGGCGGCCAGCAACTCGGTCAGCTCGGTGATCAGGCGCCGGGCGATGCCGGGCCCGAGCGCACCCTCGCCGGCGGCCACCGCCCTTACCGCGGCGAGGAGTTCGGCGGGTTCGGCGTCCTTGAGCAGGAAGCCCGCCGCCCCGGCGCGCAGCGCGCCGCGCACATAGGTGTCGAGCGCGTAGGTGCTGAGGATCAGCACCCGGCTGCCGGAAGCTCCGGCGGTGATCCGGCGGGTGGCCTCGATACCGTCCAGGCCGGGCATCCGGATGTCCATGAGAACGACGTCCGGCCGTTCCCGGTGGGCGAGTTCGACGGCCTCCGCGCCGTCCGAGGCCTCCCCCGCCACCGTGAAGCCCGGGGCGAGGCGCAGGATCCCGGCGAACCCGGCGCGGACCAGGGCCTGGTCGTCGGCGACCACGACCCGGACCGTCACGGCCGGTGCTCCGGCTCTGCGGAGCCCGACCCGGAGTCGGCCCCGGCCAGTGGCAGCCCCGCGCTGACGCGGAAGCCGCCCGCCGGGGTCGGCCCGGCCACGCACCAACCGCCGTACAGGGCCACCCGCTCCCGCATCCCGGCCAGGCCCGCGCCACCGGCGCCACCGGGTGCGGGGCGTGGAGGCGCGCCGTCCCCGGGCCCGTCGTCCGTGACCTCCAGCCACAGCTCCTCGTCCCGGTACTCGACCTCCACCCGGGCCCGGGCCGCGCCCGCGTGCCGGACCACGTTGGCGAGCGCCTCCCGCAGGATCCGGTACCCGGACAGGCCGACGCCGGGCGGCAGTTCGCGTTCCCGCCCGCGGATCCGCACCTCCACCGCGACCCCGCCGGCACCGGCCCA
>NZ_JZWY01000815.1:0-9153 GCF_000966955.1 Streptomyces sp. NRRL S-495 | reverse complement strand
CGCCCGACCCGCCCTACCACCGGCGGACCGGGCGGGTGCGCGCCGTCCGTCATGCCCACGACCGTCAACTGGTACAGACCTATTGCCAGTTGCCGGTCCGCTCCCTACCCTCGGCACAGGATCCTCCGTGGCACCCCGACGGCCCGAGGACCGGTTCCGCGCCGCCCCCATGGCCCGGAGCACACCGCTCCACGCACCTGACACCTCCCCACGGGTAACGGGGCGTCCGGGCCTGCCCCGGGACCCCAGGACAGGAGCCACATCCATGCGCAGACGTCGGATCAGCCTGCCGCTACTGGCAGCCGGGACCCTGCTCGTCCCGGTTCTCGCCGCCGCCCTCCCCGCCACCCTGGCCAGCGCCGCGGCCGAGCGTGCCGCCACCTCGGCCGCCGAGGCCGCCGCCGGGTCCGTCACCGCGGCCTTCGCCAAGGGCAGCGACTGGAGCACCGGCTACGAGGGCAGTTACACCATCACCAACGGCTCCAGCGCCCCGGTCAACGGCTGGACCCTGGAGTTCGACCTCCCGACCGGCAACACCGTGGCGGGCCTCTGGAACGCCAGCTACACCACCTCGGCCTCCCACGTCACGGTGAAGAACCCCGGCTGGGCCGCGACTCTGCCGGCCGGCGGCACCTACAACGTCGGCTTCAACATCGCCTACTCCGGCAGCTACCAGCCGCTGAAGAACTGCAAGGTCAACGGCCAGCCCTGCGACGGCAACAGCGGCGGCGACCAGACCGCGCCGACCGTCCCCGGCAACCTCAGGACCGGCACCGTCACCCAGACCTCGGTCGACCTGTCCTGGACCGCCAGCACCGACAACGTGGCCGTCACCGGCTACGACGTGTTCCAGGGCGGCACCAAGGTGGCCACCGCCGACGGCGCCACCACCGGTGTCACCGTGCAGGGCCTGACCGCCGGCACCGCCTACCAGTTCACCGTCCAGGCCTTCGACGCGGCGGGCAACCGCTCCGCGGCGGCCGGCCCGGTGAGCGCCACCACCAGTCCCCCGGTCGAGGACCGCGAGGCGCCCAGCACGCCGGGCACCCCCGCCGTGACCGGCTCGGACGCCAACTCCGTCTCGCTGAGCTGGGCCCCGAGCACCGACAACGTCGGCATCACCGCCTACGACGTGTACAACGGCACCGCGCTGGCCGCGACCGTGACCACGCCCGCCGCGACCGTCGGCAGCCTGGCACCGGACACCTCGTACACCTTCACCGTCAAGGCCCGGGACGCGGCCGGCAACGTCTCGCCCGCCTCCGGCCCGGTGACCGGGAAGACCAAGCCCGGCGGCAGCAACCCGGCCGCGCTGAAGATCGGCTACTTCACCCAGTGGAGCATCTACGCCCGCGGCTACAGCGTGAAGCAGCTCGACACCTCGGGCTCGGCCGGCCGGCTCACCACGCTCAACTACGCCTTCGCCAACATCCACCCGAGCACCAAGCAGTGCTTCATCACCAACAAGGCAGCCGGTCCGGACAACGACCCGAACGCGGGCGACGGCGCCGGTGACGCCTGGGCCGACTTCGGCAAGGGCTGGGACGCGGGCAGCTCGGTGGCCGGGACCACCGACACCTGGGACCAGAAGCTGGCCGGCAACTTCAACCAGCTGAAGCAGCTCAAGGCCAAGTACCCCAACCTCAAGATCCAGATCTCGCTGGGCGGTTGGTCGTACAGCAAGTGGTTCTCCGACGCGGCGGCCACCGACGCCTCCCGCAAGGCGCTGGTCAGCTCCTGCATCGACATGTACATCAAGGGCAATCTGCCGGTGATCGACGGCCGCGGCGGCGCGGGCAGCGCGGCGGGCATCTTCGAGGGCATCGACCTCGACTGGGAGTGGCCGAACTCCGACGGGCACACCGGGAACATCTTCCGGCCCGCCGACAAGGCCAACTACACCCTGCTGGCCCAGGAGTTCCGCCGCCAGCTGGACGCCCTCGGCGCCACCACCGGCAAGCACTACACGCTGAGCGCCTTCCTCCCGGCCGACCCGGCCAAGGTCGCCGCCGGCATCGACATCCCCGGCCTGTTCGGCGCCTTCGACTTCGCCACCATCCAGGGCTACGACTACCACGGCGGCTGGGAGATGGTCACCAACCAGCAGTCCGCGATCAAGGTCGCGGCGGGCGACCCGAACCCGCCGGCCCGGCAGTTCAGCTCCGAGGTCGCGATCGGCGCGTACGTCTCCGGCGGCGCCCCGAAGAGCAAGCTCACGCTGGGCATCCCGTTCTACGGCCGAGGCTGGACGGGCGTCCCGCGCGGCACCACCAACGGCCTCTTCCAGACCGCGACGGGCCCCGGCCCGGGCACCTACGAGGCCGGCTTCGAGGACTACAAGAAGCTCAAGCAGATGGCCACCGGCGGTGGTTACACCATCTACCGGGACCCGGTCGCCGGGTACGCCTACATCTACAACGGCTCGGTGTTCTACTCCTACGACGACCCGACCGAGATCGCCCGCAAGACCGCCTGGATCAAGTCCCAGGGGCTGGCCGGCGCGATGATCTGGGCCTTCGACGGTGACACACCGAACGGCGAGCTGATGGCCGCGGTGGACAACGGCCTCAAGTAGCCCCGTCCGTTGACACCCCGACCGTTGACACCCCGTCCGTCCATGCCCCGACCGTCCATGCCCTGACCGTCACTCTCCGGCCGTCAGGCCCTGGCCCGCCCCGACGGCCGCCTCCCACACTTTGCAAAGTGCAGACTTTGCAAAGTGTGGGAGAGCGGCGAGCGGTCGAGCCTGCTCACCGCCCGCGGCGGGCCAGGTGCACGACGTCGGGCACACCCCGGGCAACCTCGATCTCATGGGTCACCACGTCGGAGAAGCCGGCCGCCCGCAGCTCCTCCTCGAAGTCCGGCGACGGCCGGGCGCTCCAGACCGCCAACACCCCGCCCGGCTCCAGCCGGTGGCGCAGCACCGCCAGTCCGTCCGCGCCGTACAGCCCGGCGTTGCCGTCGGTGACGGTCCAGTCCGGCCCGTTGTCGATGTCCAGGCACAGCGCGTCGTAGCGGGCGCCGTCGGCCCCGGCCAGGTACTCCAGCAGGTCGGTGTGCAGCACCTCGACCCGCTCGTCCTCCAGCGCCCCGGCCGAGAACGCGGCCAGCGGTCCACTGCGGTGCCAGTCGATGATCGCGCTCTCGCGCTCCACCACCGCGATCCGGCCCCAGCGCGGCTCGGCCGCCGCGTGCGCCAACGAGAATCCCACCCCGAGCCCGCCGATCAGCAGGGACGGCCGCGCCACCGGCCCGGTCCGGTCGAGCTCCTCCAGCGCCACCCCGATCAGCAGCCGCTCGGAGCGCCCGTCGGCGGTGTCCATCAGGAAGCAGCCGTTGGCGATGATCTCGTAGTCCTGCCCACGCCGGCGCAGCGCCACTTCCCCGAACGGACCCTCGCGCCGGTCCAGCGTGACGACGGCGGCGGAGCCGTCCCGTTCGGGCAGTGCGCTGTACATGCGGCGGGTTCCTCCGCGGAGTCGGGGGCACGGGCACGCGGGACGGCCTCCGAGGGCCGGACCACCCGCCCGACGATAGCCGAGCCGGCCCCGGCGGGCGCCCGATTTACGTGGTGATCAGCACTCCGGTGGTTACGTGGTGATCAGCACTCCGGCGTACGACACCCCCGCCACCACCAGCCAGGAGCCGAGCCCGAGCAGGGCGATCCGGCCGCCGGTGCGCACCATGGTCGGCAGATGGACGGCGCTGCCGAGCCCGAACAGGGCGGCCGCGAGCAGCAGCTCCTGGGTGTCCCCGGCGAGCGTGAGGGCCCGCTCGGGCAGTACCCCGGTGGTGCGCAGCACGATCATGGCCAGGAACCCGGCGACGAACAGCGGCAGCAGCGGCGGACGCTTGCCGGCGGTCGGCGCGGTACCGGCCGGTACCGGCCCGCCGGTGCGAGCGCCGGACGGCCACCGCGACCCCGGCGACCAGCGGCGCCAGCAGGACCACCCGCATCAGTTTGACCAGCACCGCTTCGCGCAGCGCGCCGGCGCCGCCGGTCTGCGCGGTGGCGACCACCTGCCCGACGTCGTGGACGCTGGCGCCGACCCAGCGGCCGAAGCCGCTGGGGTCGAGCCCGAGCGGCTGCTGGAGCAGCGGCAGGACGGCGATCGCCAGGGTCCCGCAGAGGGTGACCAGGGCGACGGAGGCGGCGACGTCCTCCTCCTCGCTGCCGGCGGCCTGGCTGACCGCGCCGATCGCCGAGGCGCCGCAGATCGAGTAGCCGGTGGCGACCAGCAGCGGCTGGTCGCCGGGCAGCCCGAGCCGCTGCCCGAGCCAGAGCGTGCCGGCGAAGGTGGCCCCGACCACGGTGAGCACCATGGCGACGGTGGCCCAGCCGAGGCCGAGCACGTCGTCGAGGCTCAGTTTGAGGCCGAGCAGCACGATGCCGATCCGCATCAGCCGCTTGCCGGCCATCGAGAGCCCGGGCCGGGCGACGCCGCGGACCACCGGTCGCAGCCCGGGCAGGTGGGCGGCGGCGATGCCGAGCACGACGGCGGCGGTGAGCTTCGGCACGGCGGGAACGGCCTGGTGGACGGCGATCGCGGCGGCCACGCCGAGCACCGCGAGCAGCAGGCCGGGGGCGTCGCCGCCGAGCGGGGGCAGGACGCGGGTGCGGACCGGCCGCACCCGGCGGTCCCGGAGGGTCAGGGCCATACGGGGCTCACCGCTGTTCGCCGGCGGGCAGCCGGTAGACGCGCCGGATGCTGGTGCCGAGCTTGGCCACGTCGGCGCCGTACACATGGACGGAGATGGCGGTGGAGCCGCACGCGTTGCGGACCAGGTGGATGTCGCCGGGCGGGGCGAACGCGGCCACGGTGCCGGCCGGGCCGACCACGTGCTCGGTCTCCACCAGGTGGGCGGTGCGTCCGTCGGACACCAGCCGGTAGCGGGTCTCGCTCTCCTGGCCCTGGTGGACGCCGGCCACGCACCAGGAGACGTGGTCGTGGATCGGGGTCCGCTGGCCGGGCAGCCAGACCAGCGCGACAACCGAGAAGGAACCGTCCTCCTCGGCGTGGAGGACGTGCTGGCGGTAGCGGTCCGGGTCGCCCTCGCGCTGCTCGGCGGTGAGCAGTTCGCTGTCGCCGAGGTGCGGGGCGAGGCGCTCGCCGACCAGGTAGGCGGTGAGTTCCGGTGGCAGGCCGCGGTCCACCACGGCGCGGATCTCGCCGACGAGGGCGGTCATACGCTCGGTGAGCCGGCCGCTGCCGACCGTGGCTGACGTTGTCATGGCGGTAGCGTCGCCCCGCGCGACCTATCACGTCCAAGGAGGGTTCTTTCACCCTCCCCCAACCATTGCTTATCGATCGGGCCGGGATCAACCGGCCCGGGACCGACGCCCGGCCCCCCGGATCAGCACCCGACGCGGGCCGCCGCCGCCTGCCGCAGCTGGTCGAGCACCAGCGCGGTGGCGGGGATCCGCCGGTGCTCGCGGAGCACGTACGCACTGACCTGCCGCCGCAGATGCGGCTCCACGGCCCGGCCGGTGACCTTGCGGTGGCACATGAAGGAGAGCACCAGCGCGGGCATCAGCGCGATCCCGACCCCGGCGGCGACCAGGCTCTGCACCGCGAGGTTGTCGTCGGTGGAGAACACGATGTCCGGCGCGAAGCCCTCCTCCGCGCAGACGTGCAGCAGGTTGGCCCGGCAGCGCGGGCAGCCGGCGATCCACCGCTCGCCGTCGAGGTCGGCGAGCCGGACGGCGTGCCGGCGGCCGAGCGGATGGCCGACCGGCAGCAGCACCGTCAGCAGGTCCTCCATCAGCGGGATCTCGTCCAGCTCCGGCGGTACCTCGGCGGGCGCGCCGGGATAGCGGAAGGCCAGCGCGATGTCGCACTCACCGCGCAGCAGCCGCTGCACGGAGTCGGGCGGCTCGGCCTCCAGCAGTTCGACCCGGACGCCCGGGTGCTCGGCGAGCAGCCGGGCCATGGTCTCGGGTATCAGGGTGGCGTTGGCGCTCGGGAACGCGCAGACCCGGACGCGTCCGGCGCGCAGCCGGGCCAGTGCGGCCAGCTGCTGCTGGGCGGCGGAGAGGCTGCCGAGGATCTGCTCGGCGTGCCGGGAGAGCGCCTCGCCGGCCTCGGTGAGCCGCAGCCCGCGCCCGGCCCGGGTGAACAGCGGCAGGCCGACGCTGCGTTCCAGGGCCTTCATCTGCTGGGTGATGGCGGGCTGGGTGTAGCCGAGTTCGCGAGCCGCCGCCGAGTAGGAGCCGGCCCGGACGACCTCGTGGAAGGTCCGGATGTGCCGTGAGTCGAATACCGGCTCCACTGTGCCTCCGCCCGGCCGCCGTGCCACTGCCCGGCAATCATAAGCAGAGTTTGGAGGTATCGAGCCGACCCCCGTTCGTACCTATGGTTCACTCCGGGAACGGACACCCCTCGCGCCCCCGGCGATCGGGCCTCGCGGTCACCCCTGGGCGGCCGGCGGCAGCCCCATCGCCACCTCGGCACTGGCCACCGGCGCCCCGCCCCGCATGCTCGGCCGGCGCCGGCTCTGCCGCTCGACCCAGCGCGCGAACCAGGAGAGCAACAGGCACATGCCGATGTAGATCGGCGCGATCACCATCACCACCGGGATGAACGGCAGGTCGTAGTCCAGGTTGGTGGCGATCAGCTTGCCCGCGTGCAGGAACTCCTCGTAGGTGATCAGGAAACCCAGCGAGGTGTCCTTGAGCGCCACCACCAGCTGGCTGATGATGGCCGGCAGCATCGCCCGGTTGGCCTGCGGCACCAGCACGTAGGCCATGACCTGGGTCTTGCGCATGCCGAGCGCGTAGGCCGCCTCCTTCTGCCCCTTCGGCACTGCCAGCACCCCGGCCCGGAACACCTCGGCCAGCACCGAGCCGTTGTAGAGCACCAGTCCCGCCACCAGTGCCCAGAGCGGCGCGACCTTGAGCGCGACGAAGATGAAGAAGATCATCACCAGCAGCGGCATGGCCCGGAAGAACTCCACCACCAGCGTGGACAGCATCCGCACCGGCCGGTGGTCGGAGAGCCGCCCGGCAGCGAACAGCGCGCCGAACGGCAGCGCGAACAGCACCGTCCAGCCGAAGGCCTTGAGGGTGTTGCCGAGCCCGCGCAGCAGCAGCTCCTGGACGCCCTTGTACTCGAAGGCCATCCACTTGGACTCGGTGAACTGCTGGGTGTGGAAGAGCATGTAGACGATCCAGCCGAGCAGCGCGGCGATCACCAGCAGCGCGATCCCGCCGTACAGCCGGTGCCGGGCGAGCGCCTTCGGGCCCGGGATGTCGTAGAGCGCCGAGGATTCCACCGTCATCGCGACACCGCCACTCGTCGTTCCAGCAGGTTGAACACGACACTGACGGCCAGGGTGATGATCAGGTAGCCGACGGCGATCCAGACGAAGGTCCAGACGATGCTGTAACCCAGCTCGTTGATGGTCCGGTAGGTGCCGAGCAGCTCGGTGACGCTGAACGAGCCCGCGATCGCGGTGTTCTTCGCCAACGCGATCATCACACTGCCGATCGGGGCCACCACCGACCGGTACGCCTGCGGCAGCACCACCAGCCCCATCGTCTGGCCGAAGGTCATGCCCAGGCTGCGCGCCGCCTCGCCCTGGCCGACCGGCACGGTGTTCACGCCCGCGCGCATCGCCTCGCAGACGAAGGCCGAGGTGTAGCAGCCAAGCGCGAGCACCGCGAAGGTGAAGAACGGCAGGGTGATGTCGAAGCGCGGCAGGCCCAGCACCACGATGAAGAACAGCAGGGTGAGCGGGGTGTTGCGCAGCAGCGTCACCCAGGTGGTGCCGAACACCCGCAGCGGCTTCACCGGCGAGACCCGGAAGCTCGCGATCAGCACCCCGAGCACCAGGGCCAGCACCGCGCTCACCGCGAACAGCGAGAGGGTCCCGAGGAAGCCCTCCCAGTAGGTCGACCAGTTGTCGGTCAGCGTTTTCACAGCCCGGCCCTCCCTCAGTACCGGTCGATCGGCGGCGGGGTGGGCGCGGGGATCCCGGACAGGCCGAGGGTCGCGTCGTACGCCTTCTTCCAGTCGCCGTTCTCCTCGTGGCGCGCCAGCGCGTCGTTGAGCGCGCCGCGCAGCACGGTGTCGTTCTTGGGCGTGCCGATCCCGTACGGCTCCTGGGAGAACAGCGGGCCGACCACCTTGAGCTCGTCCGGCACCTTGGCCGCGTAGCCCATCAGGATGGTGTTGTCCGTGGTGACGGCGTCCACCTGGGAGGTGATCAGGTTGTCCACGCAGGCCGAGTAGGTGTCGTAGCCGATCAGCTCCGCCTTCGGGTACTGCTTCTGGATCCGCTGGTACGGGGTGGAGCCGGCCGCCGAGCAGACCTTCTTGCCGTCCAGGTCCTGCGGTCCGTTAATGTCCTTGTTGTTCTTGCGCACCAGCAGCGACTGCCCGGCCAGGTAGTACGGCCCGGCGAAGCCGACCAGCTTCTTGCGGTTGTCGTTGATGGTGTAGGTGCCGACGTAGTAGTCGACCTGGCCGTTCTGCAGCGCGGTCTCGCGGTTGGCCGAGGCGATGGTGCGGAACTCGATCCGGTCCGGGCCGAAGCCCAGGTCGGCGCCGACCATCTTGGCGATCTCGATGTCGAAGCCGGAGTACACGCCGGTGGCCGGGTTCTTCTGGCCGAGGTAGGGCTGGTCCTCCTTGGCACCGACCACCAGGTGCCCCCGGGCCCGGGCGCCGTCCAGGGTCGGGGAGCCGGTGACCGGGCTCCCGGTCGCCACCTGGTAGCTGGGCAGCGCGCTGGGCTGCGGCCCCTTGGGCGGCGGGGTGCCGGGTTTGCCGCAGCCGGCCAGCAGCAGGGCCGCGGCCAGCAGGGTGACGGTCTTCTTCACGGGCCGGGCCTCAGTGCTTCAGGATCTTGGAGAGGAAGTCCCGGGCGCGCTCGCTCTCCGGGGCGCCGAAGAAATCCTCCGGCGCGCGGTCCTCGACGATCCGGCCGTCCGCCATGAAGACCACCCGGTTGGCGGCGGAGCGGGCGAAGCCCATCTCGTGGGTCACCACGACCATGGTCATGCCCTCGTGCGCCAGCAGGCGCATCACGTCCAGCACCTCGTTGATCATCTCGGGGTCCAGGGCCGAGGTCGGCTCGTCGAAGAGCAGCGCCTTCGGATCCATCGCCAGCGCCCGGGCGATCGCCACCCGCTGCTGCTGGCCCCCGGAGAGC
>NZ_JZWY01000814.1:0-11266 GCF_000966955.1 Streptomyces sp. NRRL S-495 | reverse complement strand
CCGGGCGATCGCCACCCGCTGCTGCTGGCCCCCGGAGAGCTGGGCCGGGTACTTGTCCGCCTGGTCGGCCAGCCCGACCCGCTCCAGCAGCGCCCTGGACTTGGCGTCCGCCTCGGCCCTGGCCCGTCCGCGCACCTTGATCTGCGCCAGTGAGACGTTCTGCAGCACGGTCCGGTGCGCGAACAGGTTGAAGGACTGGAACACCATCCCGACGTCGGCCCGCAGCCGGGCCAGCCCCTTGCCCTCCTCGGGCAGCGGCCGGCCGTCGATCAGGATGGTGCCGGACTCGATCGGCTCCAGCCGGTTGACGGCCCGGCAGAGCGTGGACTTCCCGGAGCCGGACGGCCCGATCACCACCACGACCTCGCCGCGGCCGATCGTCAGCTCGATGTCCTGGAGCACGTGCAGCGCACCGAAGTGCTTGTTGACCCCGCGCATCTCGATCAGCGGGGTGAAGCCGCCGGGCCCGGGGCCGGAAGCCGGTCCGGGCCCGGGTGGCGGCTCGGCGGTGCTCACCGTCCGCGCCGCCCCTTCAGCAGCCAGCCGAGGGCCCCGCCGGCGATCAGGGTGCCCAGCAGGGCGATCCAGAGCGGAGCGGTCACGGTGAACACCCAGAACTGGATCTGCACCTTGTCGAGGTTGGCGAACAGGAACCACACCGCGAGGACGACGATGACGCCGATCCCGATGTACCGGGTGGGAATCCCACCGATCTCACTGCGCTTGGTGCCGGAGGCGCCGTCCGAAATCTTGGTCACCCGTGCAGTCTGCGGGCGAATGGGAGGGTTTGCCCGGCCACGCGCCCGGGAGTAACCCGCACGGGGCAACCCCGCCCCGCGCCGGGTCACCTCCCGTCACGCTCCGTGATTCTCTGTCATGCGCCGCCGACCGTGCTCCGTCGGCGGCGCGGTCTCACCCCTCGTCCCGCCAGGACCGCCACAGCGCCGCGTACGGACCGCCGGCCGCCACCAGCTCCGGGTGGCTGCCGTACTCGCTGATCCGCCCGTCCTCGACCACCGCGATCACGTCCGCGTCGTGCGCGGTGTGCAGCCGGTGCGCGATGGCGATCACCGTACGGCCCTCCAGCACCCGGGAGAGCGAACGCTCCAGGTGCCGGGCGGCCCGCGGGTCCAGCAGCGAGGTGGCCTCGTCCAGCACCAGGGTGTGCGGATCCGCCAGCACCAACCGGGCCAGCGCCAGCTGCTGGGCCTGCGGCGGTGTCAGCGCGGCGCCACCGGAACCGACCTCGGTGTCGAGACCGGCCGAAAGCGCGTCCACCCACTCCCCGGCGTCCACCGCGTCCAGCGCCCCGCGCAGCTCGGCGTCGTCCGCCCCGGGCGCGGCCAGCAGCAGGTTGTCCCGGAGCGTCCCGACGAACACATGGTGCTCCTGGTTGACCAGCGCCACCTCGGAGCGCACCCGCTCGGCCGGCATCCGGGACAGCGCCACCCCGCCGAGGGTCACACTGCCCCGGCCCGGGGCGTAGATCCCGGCCAGCAACCGGCCCAGCGTGGACTTCCCGGCCCCGGACGGCCCGACCAGGGCCACCCGGCTGCCCGGCGCGACGTCCAGGCTGATGCCGTGCAGCACATCGGCGCCCTCCCGGTAGCCGAAGCGCACGTCCCGCGCCTCGACCCGCCGCCCGCTCGGCCGGGCCTCGTCGTCGTTCTCCGCCATCGGCACCTCGTGCACGCCGACCAGCCGGGCCAGCGAGGCCTGCCCGATCTGCAGCTCGTCGTACCACCGCAGGATCAGGTCGACCGGGGCCACCAGCGCCTGCGCGTACAGCACCCCGGTGGTCAGCTGGCCCACGGAGATCCAGCCCCGCAGCGCGAACAGCCCGCCGAGCAGCAGCGGACCGAGCACCGCCAGGGTGTACACCGCGTCGATGGTCGGGAACCACGCCGAGCGCAGCCAGAGGGTGTACCGCTCCCAGGCGATCCACTCCGCCAGCTTGCGGTCGGTCAGCCGGACCCGCTGCTCGCCGAGCCGCAGCGACTCCACCGTCCGGCCCGCGTCCACCGTCTCGGCCAGCACGGAGTTCACCGCCGCGTACCCGGCGGACTCGTTCCGGTAGGACTGCGGGGCACGCCGGAAGTACCAGCGGGAGGAGGCCAGCAGCAGGGGCAGGCCGAGCAGCGAGGTGAGCGCGAGCAGCGGCGAGGTGACCACCAGGGCGCCGAGGACCAGCAGCAGCGAGACGATCGCCACCGCCAGCTCAGGCACCGCCTCGCGCACCGACTTGTCCAGCCGGTCGATGTCGGTGGTGCCGCGGGAGACCAGGTCACCCGTCCCGGCCCGCTCCAGCACACCGGTCGGCAGCGCCACCGAGCGGACCAGGAAGTCCTCCCGGAGGTCGGCCAGTACCCGCTCGCCAAGCACGGCGCCGCGCAGCCGCGACCACCAGGTGAACGCGGACTGCACCGCCAGCGCGAGCAGGTACCAGGCCACGGCCACCGTGATGGTGGACCCGGCGGTGCCGGTGGCCAGCGACTCGACCAGCGTGCCGAGCACGCACGGCCCGACCAGCCCGGCCACGGTGGCCACCGTGTGCAGCCCGACCACCGCCGAGAACGCCCCGCGGTGGCGCCGGGCCAGCACCCGGAGGTAGCCGCGCACGGCGGCCGGTGAGCCGACCGGCAGCGTGGTGGCCGGCCCCTGCTCCTGCTGGACGGGGGGCTTCATGCGTCACTCCTCGGCTCGGACGGGATCGGACGGTTCCACCGGGGCGCGGCGTCGGCGCGCACCCCGGCCGGGCGGCGGCGCCTCATGACCGCTCCCCCACCCGCGCCGGCACCTCGGCCCCCGGCACCTCGGCCCCCGGCCCGACCCGCACGGGCTCCTCCTCGCGGGTCACCACGGCCCGGTAGGCCGGCTCGCCGCGCATCAGCTCGCGGTGCGAGCCGCTCGCGGCCACCCGGCCGTCCCGGACCAGCACCACCCGGTCCGCCCGGTCGAGCAGCAGCGGGCTGGTCGCGAGGACCACCGTGGTGCGCCCCTCGCGGTTCTTCCGCAGCCCGGCGGCGATCCGGGACTCGGTGTGCGCGTCGACCGCACTGGTCGGCTCGTCCAGCACCAGGACCGGCGGGTCGGCCAGCAGCGCCCGGGCCAGCGCCAGCCGCTGGCGCTGCCCGCCGGACAGCGAGCGGCCCCGCTCGGTGATCTCCGCCCGCATCGCCTCGCCGCGGCCGGTCAGGCCCGCCGAGCCGTCCACCAGGGCGTCGAGCACGTCCTCCGCGCGGGCGGCGGCGAGCGCCTCGGCGGGCTCGACCCGGCCGGAGGCGGGGATGTCGAACAGCGCCGCGAGGGTGCCGGAGAGCAGCACCGGCTCCTTGTCGTGCACCAGTACGGCGGCCCGCGCCTCGGCCAGCGGGACGGTGTCCAGCTCGACGCCGCCGAGCCGGACCGAGGGCTCCGGCTGCCCGCCCTCGGCCACCGGGACGTGCCCGCCGAGCCGCTCGGCCAGCGCGCCGGCGAAGTCCGGGTCGCCGCAGACCACCGCGGTCAGCTCCCCGGCCCGGGCGGTCAGCCCGGTGACCGGGTCGTACAGGTCGGAGCGCGCCGGATCGGCGAGCCCGCTCGTCCCGGCGCCGTCGGTCCGGGTGAGCGAGAGCACCCGGACGGCCCGCCCGGCCGAGACCCTGGCGACGCTCCAGGCGTGCGCCGCCTCGCCGAGGATCCGCAGCGGCGCGGCCAGGAAGGCCGTGGCCCCGTAGACCGCGACCAGGGTGCCGATCGAGATCCGCCCCTCGGCCGCCTGCCGGGCGCCGTACCAGGTGATCCCGACCACGAACAGCCCGGGCAGCAGCACCTGCTGGGCCTGCATCAGGGACCAGATCCGGGCCGAGCGGACGGCGGCCGCGCGGACCTTCTGGGAGGCCGCCCGGTAGCGGTCGAGGAAGAGCTCCTCGCCGCCGATGCCGCGCAGCACCCGGAGTCCGGCCACCGTGTCGGCGGCCAGCTCGGTCGCCTTGCCGCCGAGCGCGCGCTGCTCGGTGTAGCGGCGCTCGAACGGCCCCAGCAGCGGCCAGACCGAGGCCGCGAGCACCGGCACCCCGAGCAGCACGGCCAGCCCGAGCACCGGTTCGGTGGCCAGCACCGCGGCGCTCACCCCCAGCCAGACCACGATCGCCCCGCGCAGCCGGGCGACCAGCTCGACGTACCAGCCGATCTTCTCGACGTCCCCGCTGCCGACCGCGACGATCTCGCCGGTGGCGATCCGCCGGGACAGCCCGGAGCCGAGGTGGGAGGCCTGACGGGCCACCAGCTGCCGGACCTGGCAGGCGGCGTGGATCCAGTTCCAGACCGCCTGACGGTGCAGCAGGACGGTGCCGACCGCGGAGACCGCCGCCAGCACCAGGGCGAGCACGCCGGCCCGCCACAGGGCGCCGGAGTCCCCGTCGACGACGGCCTGGACACCGAGGCCGACCGGCAGCGGCAGGGCCGCCTGGCAGCCCATCTCCAGCAGCGACCAGCAGGTGGCGAGCACCTGCCCACGCCGCTGGCCGCGCTGGAGCCAGCGCAGGAACCCGAGCGGGGAGGAGAGTTCCGGACGGCCGGGGTCGGCCAGCGGGAGGGTTTTGAGCAGCATGACGCTCCGTTGGAGGCGGCGCGGGCGGAGGGCGAGGGGGCAGGCCGGTAGGGTCACGGCCGTGGGTCGGTCAGGAGGTCATGGCAGCGAGACTGCCAACCCGGATGTGATCTGCGCAACAGGTTTTCCGCCCGTCGGACCCACCCCGTAGGCTGCTGCAAGCGCCGGTAGCGCGCGTCGGAAAATTTCTCCGGGACCGGGGAACAAATCCGGCACCCCCGCCGGTTGCCCCCTAGGAACCGTGGACGACCAGGAGAGGGCACTCCTTCCGTGAGCAACATCCCGAGCCTCGAGCTCAACGACGGCAACCTCATCCCCCAGCTCGGCTTCGGGGTCTGGCAGGTGCCGGACGCGGAGGCCACCGCCGCCGTCCGCGCCGCGATCGAGGCGGGCTACCGCTCCATCGACACCGCCGCGATCTACGAGAACGAGACCGGCACCGGCAAGGCCGTCGCCGATGCGCTGTCCGGCGGCATCGCCCGCGAGGACCTCTACATCACCACCAAGCTGTGGAACTCCGGCACCCGCGACTGGTCCGGCGAGCAGGGCCGCGACGCGGTGCTGCGCGAGTTCGACGCCTCCCTGGAGCGGCTCGGCCTGGAGTACCTCGACCTCTACCTGATCCACTGGCCGCGCCCGATGCACGGCAGCTACGCCAATGTGTGGAAGGCCCTGGAGCAGCTGAGCGCCGACGGCCGGGTCAAGTCGGTCGGCGTCTCCAACTTCGGCACCGAGCAGCTCACCCGGTTGGCCGAGGAGTCCTCGCTCGTCCCGGTGCTGAACCAGGTCGAGCTGCACCCGTACTTCCCGCAGGAGGAGCTGCGCGCCTTCCACGCCGAGCACGGCATCGCCACCGAGGCGTGGAGCCCGCTCGGCCAGGGCAAGGACCTCCTCGCCGAGCCGGCCCTGGTCCGGATCGCCGAGAAGCACGGCCGCACCGTCGCCCAGGTGGTGCTCCGCTGGCACCTGCAGAGCGGCATCATCGCGATCCCGAAGTCGGTCACCCCCTCGCGGATCAAGGAGAACCTCGACGTCGCCGGCTTCGAGCTGGACGCCGAGGACCTCGCCGCGATCGCCGGCGTCGCCACCGGCACCCGGATCGGCCCGGACCCGCAGGGCTTCGACTGGAACTGACCGGACCGGCGGCACCGCCCGCCCGCGCGTCAACGGCGAAGGCCGCCCTCCCGCATCGGGGAGGGCGGCCTTCGCCGTGTTGACCCGCGAACCGTCACCGGTCCGGGGCCGACGGCCCACGGTCGAGGACGGTCGGCCGACGGGTGAGCGACGGACGACCGCGGAGCGACCGGATGGCGAATCGTTTTGCCGGACGGCCGAGGCGTTCGCCTACAGCCGCGCCGCCTTGGCGATCAGCGCGAGCGCCGCCTCGTGCTCGTGCTCCTCCAGCGGAGCCAGCAGCAACCGCTGGACCTGGGCCACGCCCGCGGACGAGCGGTGCAGCAGGTCCTGACCCGCCGGCGAGAGCGACAGCAGGTTGCGCCGCCCGTCCGAGGGGTCGCGGCGACGCTGGACCAGGCCGCGCCGGACCAGCCGGCTGACCATCTCCGCCATCGTGGCCTTGTCCAGCGAAGCGAGCTCGCCCACCGTGCGCTGGTCGGCGCCCGGCTCCAGCTCGAGCGCGTCCAGCACCGCGTACTGCGGCGCCGTCAGCTCCGAACCGACGTGCTCCGACCAGAGCTTGGTGTGCACCTGCTGGCTCACCCTGATCAGGTAGCCGATCGCCCTCTGGGCGTCCAGCATCGGTCGCGCGTCCGTCAGGACGGCGACCTGGGCCGGCTCCAGTCTGGCTATCTTGGCCATCACACGGACAATCTCCAGCTGCTCCTCCGAGGTGAGCGGCTCGAAGAGCGTGCGCTGCACACGGACCACTCCGCCGGTGGCCTCGCGAACAGCCTGGGCGCCGCTCTGCGAGAGAGCGAGCAGCTTGCGCCGGCCGTCGGCCGGGTCTCGGCGCCGCAGCACCAGGCCGCGCCGGACCAGCCGGGCGACCATCTCGGCCATTGTGGCCTTGTCGAGCGAGGCACGCTCGCCGACGGTCCTCTGGTCGGCGCCCGGTTCGAGGGCGAGAACCAACAGGACCGCGAACTGCGGGGCCGTGAGATCGGCCCCGACATGTTCGGACCACAGTCGAGTGTGGACCTGCTGTGCAACGCGGATGAGGTGTCCGGGCGACTGCTGCAGTCGCGCGGACACGCGGGTCGTCGGGATCTCCCCCAGCACCATGTATCCGTCCCGATGTCACACCCGGTGTGTGTGGGACACCCGGGTGGGGCAGTAACGGCGAGTGGGCGTCCCGCTGTGAGGGAGGGCGCTCCAGCCGTGCAGCCGGTGGCTGCTGGCGGACACTATACAAACGGCAGGCCCTCGCTGGCAGGCAGGGGCGGATAGTAGACGCAGGTTCGGCAACATTGGCATATTTACTCGTCGTGCCGACCCGCCGGTAACCCGTTCGCAGGAGAAAGCCGACCGGTCGGTCCTTACCCTCGGTCACCTGCGCCTTCGCCCTGGCCGCGCTCCCTACCCGCCGGTAGGGTATGGCCACCCGGACGGATCCGCCCTCCGGATCGGCCCGGCGGAACCCGAGAGCCCGCCGTACGGTTCCTGGGAGTTCCCTGAGTACCGCGTTCCGGAACGGAACCGCGTCCGACCGGTCACCGGGGCGATCCCCGGTCGACACCCGAGCGACATCCGCGGACTCGCTCCGACGTCCGCGGACCTCCGAGAGAGACGAGACCGAGCATGACCGAGCAGACCACCTCCCCGCGGGTCGCCGTCGTCACCGGCGCCGCCCGCGGCCTGGGCGCCACCACCGCCGTCCGCCTGGCCGCCGACGGTTACGCCGTCGCCGTGCTCGACCTGGAGGAGTCGGCCGGCCGGGAGACCGTCGAGCGGATCACCGCCGCGGGCGGCCGGGCCCTCGCGGTCGGCGCGGACGTCTCCGACGCCGCCCAGGTGCAGGCCGCGGTCGACCGGATCGTCGCCGAGCTCGGCGCCCCGGTCGTGCTCGTGAACAACGCGGGCGTGCTGCGGGACAACCTGATCTTCAAGATGACCGAATCCGACTGGGACACGGTCATGAACGTGCATCTCCGCGGCGCGTTCCTGATGACCCGGGCGGTCCAGAAGTACATGGTCGACGCCGGTTTCGGACGGATCGTCAACCTCTCCTCCTCCTCGACCCAGGGCAACCGGGGCCAGGCCAACTACTCGGCCGCCAAGGCGGGTCTGCAGGGCTTCACCAAGACCCTGGCCATCGAGCTCGGCAAGTTCGGCATCACCGCCAACGCGGTCGCCCCCGGCTTCATCGCCACCGACATGACGGCCGCCACCGCAGCCCGAGTGGGCATGGACTTCGAGGAGTTCAAGGCCGCCGCCGCCACCCAGATCCCGGTGCGGCGCGTGGGCGAGCCGGAGGACGTGGCCAACACCATCGCCTTCTTCGCCGGCGAGGGCGCGGGTTTCGTCTCCGGTCAGGTGGTCTACGTGGCCGGTCAGGTGGTCTACGTGGCCGGCGGCCCCCTCGACTGAACCCGCGAACCTACGCAGGGTTACCACGGGGTGGGAACCGGCTCGGCCGGTCTCCCGCCCCGTGTTTTTTTGCCTGAATTTGGGAAGAGGCACACGAACACCATACGGACATTCGATCCGAAAACGTCTCCAGAGCATCCCGTAGCGGCCTCGAGTGATCGGAGAACGCCTTTGCGGCGGAATTCAGAATGCCTCCGGTAATGCCCTCGGGGCCATTTGTGGGGTTACTGCCCGACATCCGTCGAACGACCGCGAAGGACAGTGAAGGACACAGGACAGACACGCCCTAGCCTTCCCAGCTACGCACCACCACCCCGTCCCGCACCGAGAGGTTGAGCCGCCCCTCCCGGTAGTCCATCGTCATCGCCGCGCCCTGCGGCAGCACCCGCACCGAGGCCCACCCGTGCCGACGGGCCAGCTCCTCGGCCCGTTCGATCCGCAGCCCCGCGTAACCCTCCGCGTCCGTGTCCGTCATCGCCCCTCCCCGGCTCGCCCAGCGGACGTACGCTGGAATCGTAGACCGCCTGTACGAGGACCGCCCGTACGAACCGGCAAGGACCGGGAGGTGACCGCGGATGCCCGCCACGACCCCGCGGCGGTGGCACAGCGGCACCGAACCCGCCACCGCCCGCAGCGACCTCAAGCTGCGCTACCTGCTCTCGCTGACCTTCACCCCGCTGTTCGCGCTGGCCACCGCGGGGTTCGCGGTCTGGGCCGCGAACGCCCCCGAAATGGGTGCGCCGAGCCAGGGCACCCTCACCGGCTTCGCCGTGGCCTGCGGGATCCTCACCCTGTTCGCCGCCGTCGATCTCGTCATCGTGGTCCGGCGCCGCCGGACCGAGCTCTGACCCGCGGTCTCCCGCGGGGTGGGAACCCGGCGCCCCGGCGACCCTGTGACCCGGCGACCCGGGCGACCCGCCCCCACCCCGCGAAACGCGTCCGCGCGAACTCAGCGGCCGCCGACCGCCTGCTTCACCAGCGTCCGCCCGAAGTCCCACATCAGGCCGCTCCCCCGGTGCGCGTCCTCCATCACCTCGGTGAACGCCTCCACGAACCGGTCCACGTCCCGCTCGGTGATGATCAGCGGCGGAATCAGCTTGATCACCTCCAGATGGTCCCCGGACACCTGGGTGAGGATCCGGTGCCGCTGCAGCAGCGGCACCACCACCATCTGGGCGAACAGCCCCTTGCGGGCCGCCTGGAGGGCCGTCCAGCCGGTCCGCAGCTTCAACGACTTCGGCCGCCCGAACTCGATCCCGATCATCAGCCCGCGCCCCCGCACCTCGGCGAGCAGCTCGTACCGGTCGACCAGCGCGGTCAGCCGCGCCCGGAAGTAGTCGCCCACCTTGCGGGCGTTCTCCACCACCTGCTCGTCCCGGATCACCTCCAGGGTCGCCAGCCCGGCCGCCATCGCCTGCGCGTTGGAACCGAAGCTGGCCGAGTGCACCAGCACCCGGTCCATCGAGGAGTACACCTTCTCGAAGATCCAGCCCTTGCCGAGGGTCGCCCCCACCGGCACATAACCGCCGGAGAGCGCCTTGGCCGCGCACACCAGGTCCGGCAGCACGCCCTCCTCGTCCTGGTAGGCGAAGAACTCGCCGGTGCGCCCGATCCCGGTCTGCACCTCGTCGCAGATCAGCAGCGCCTTGTGCTCGTGCAGCAGGTCCTGGGCGGCCCGCAGCCAGCCGGGCGGCGGCGCCTGCACACCCTTGCCCTGGATCGGCTCGACGATCAGCGCCGCGACGTCACCGCGCTTCAGCTCCTTGGCCAGCGCCCCGAGATCGCCGAGCGGGATCGCGGTGTCCGGCAGCAGCGGGTCGAAGCCCTTGCGGAACCCGTTCTCGCCGTTCACCGACAGGGAGCCGGTGGTCAGCCCGTGGAAGGCGTGGTCCGCGTACAGGATCCGGCGGCGGCCGGTGGCGTACCGGGCGAACTTCAGCGCCGTCTCGACCGCCTCGGTGCCGCTGTTGCCGAAGAACACCCGGTCCAGCCCCGGCGTGTACGACAGCAGCCGCTCGGCGAGCAGGCCGGGCAGCGGCGAGCAGTCGAAGCGGACCAGGTCCGGCAGGTCGAGGTCCATCACCTGCTGGACGGCCGAGCGGACCACTGGGTGGTGGCGCCCCAGGGCGAAGATGCCGAAGCCGGCCAGCATGTCGAGGTACTCGTTGCCCTCGGCGTCGTAGAAGTACTGGCCCCGGGCCCGCTCGTAGTACTTGTCGAAGCCGATGGTGTGCAGCATCCGGGCCAGCTGCGGATTCAGGTAGCGGCTCTGCAGCTCGTACCGCTCCTTGCCCCGCTCGGCGAGCAGGGCGGCCAGGTCGAAGCCCGGTGCGGCGCGGTCGGGACGCTGAGCGGTGCGATCGTCGGGGTCAGCCGGCATGGCGCTGGTTCGCTCCTCGGTTCGGAAGGTCCCGGTTCGGAAGGTCCCGGTCGGAACGCCCCCGGTCCGGCAGTCCACCGGCCGGAAGCAGGTGCTTGGCGAAGGCGGCGGTCTGGGCGGCGACCCCGGTACCGGTCAGCCCGGTCTCCTCCAGGATCTCCCCGCGCGCGGCGTGCCCGAGGAACTCCTGCGGCAGGCCCAGCACCCGCACCGGGACGTCCACGTCGGCGTCCCGCAGCGCCTGGGCGATCGCCGCACCGACGCCGCCGGTACGGCCGTTGTCCTCGACCGTGACCACCAGCCGGTGCCGGGCGGCGAGCTCCGGCAGGGCCGGGTCGACCGGCTTGACCCAGCGCGGGTCGACCACGGTCGCGGTGAACCCCTCGGCGAGCAGCAGCCGGGCCGCGTCCAGCCCGGCGGCGGCCGTGGTACCGACGGTGACCAGCAGGATCTCCGGCAGCTCCCCGGTGCGCAGCAGCACGTCCACGCCGCCGACCCGCTCGATCGCGGGGACGGCCGGGCCGATGGTCGCCTTGGGGAAGCGCACCACGGTCGGGGCGTCGGCGACGTCCACCGCCTCGCGCAGCTGGGCGCGCAGTTCGTCGGCGTCGCGCGGGGCGGCGAGCCGCAGCCCGGGGACGACCTGGAGGATCGACATGTCCCACATGCCGTTGTGCGAGGCACCGTCCGGACCGGTCACGCCGGAGCGGTCCAGTACGAAGGTGACGCCGAGCCGGTGCAGGGCGACG
>NZ_JZWY01000813.1:0-408 GCF_000966955.1 Streptomyces sp. NRRL S-495 | reverse complement strand
CGCCGAGCCGGTGCAGGGCGACGTCCATCAGCACCTGGTCGAAGGCCCGGTTGAGGAAGGTCGCGTAGACCGCCACCACGGGGTGCAGTCCGCCGGTGGCCAGGCCGGCCGCGCTGGTGACGGCGTGCTGCTCGGCGATGCCGACGTCGAAGGTGCGCTCCGGGTACGCCTTGGCGAACTTCGCCAGGCCCACCGGCTGCAGCATGGCGGCGGTGATCGCCACCACGTCCGGGCGTTCGGCGCCGACGGCCAGCAGCTCGTCGCCGAACACCGAGGTCCAGGAGACGCCGGTGCTGGGCGAGATCGGCAGGCAGGTGTAGGGGTCGATCGGGTTGACGGCGTGGAAGCGGTCCGCCTCGTCCTGTTCGGCGGGCCGGTAGCCGCGGCCCTTGACGGTGAGGCAGTGCA
>NZ_JZWY01000807.1:0-5910 GCF_000966955.1 Streptomyces sp. NRRL S-495 | reverse complement strand
GCGGTGGTGGTCTACGTCCGGGACGGCGGCATCACGCCCGCCGACAAGGTCGAGGCGGCCAAGGACGCCCTGGCCTTCGCCTCCGCCCCGCACGTGGTCGGCCCGGTGACCGGGCCGGTGGAGTCCGCCGACGGCCAGGCGCTGCAGACCATCGTGTCGGTGGACATCGGCACCGGCGGCTGGCAGGACCTCCGCCCGGCGGTGGACAGCCTGCGCGCCACCGCCGCCGACAACAGCCTCGGCATGACCACCCATGTCACCGGCCCGGCCGGGGTCGGCGCCGACCAGGCCGAGGCCTTCGCCGGGATCGACTCCACCCTGCTCGCCGCCACCGTCGCGGTGGTGATCGTCCTGCTGCTGCTCACCTACCGCAGCCCGGTGCTGTGGATGCTGCCGCTGTTCTCGGCGGCCGGGGCGCTGGTGGTCGCCCAGGCGGTGATCTATCTGCTGGCCGACCACGCCGGACTGACCGTCAACGCGCAGAGCGCCGGCATCCTCATCGTGCTGGTGCTCGGCGCGGGGACGGACTACGCCCTGCTGCTGACCGCCCGCTACCGGGAGGAGCTGCGCCGGCACGAGGACCGGCACGAGGCGATGGCCTTCGCCCTGCACCGGGCCGGTCCGGCGATCCTCGCCTCCTCCGCGACCGTGGTCGCCTCGATGCTCTGCCTGCTGGTCGCGGAGATGAACTCGACCAGCGGCCTCGGCCCGGTCTGCGCGATCGGCGTCCTGGTGGCGCTGGCCGCGATGCTGACCCTGCTGCCCGCGCTGCTGGTGATCCTCGGGCGCTGGGTGTTCTGGCCGGTGAAGCCCGCCTTCGGCACACCGGAACCGACCCGCTCCGGACGCTGGGCGCACGTCGGGGAGTGGATCGCGCGGCGGCCGCGCAAAGTGTGGATCGGTACCGCGCTCGCCCTGGCGGCCTGCTGCGTCGGACTGGTCTCGCTGAACGCCACCGGGCTCAGCACCGCCGGCAGCTTCACCGGGACGCCGGACTCGGTGGTCGGCCAGCAGGCCCTGGAAGCGCACTTCCCGGCCGGCACCGGCGCGCCGCTGACCGTCGTCTCGGCGGCCGCCGAGAGCGGCGACCCGGGCGACTCCCGGGATCGCGAGCACCACGGAGCCGACGTTCCACGAGGGGCGGGCGCTGTTCCGGGCGACCCTCACCGACCCGCCGGACAGCCAGGCCGCCAAGGACACCGTGGACCGGCTGCGGACCGCCGTGCACGCGGTGCCGAACGCCGACGCCCAGGTGGGCGGTTCGACGGCGGTGATCCTGGACGCCGGCCGGGCCGCGACCTCCGACAACCGGACCATCATCCCGCTGGTGCTGGGCGTGGTGCTGGTGATCCTGGCCCTGCTGCTGCGCGCGGTCACCGCGCCGCTGGTGCTGATCGCCACCGTCGTGCTCTCCTACGCCGCCGCGCTCGGCATCAGCGCGTTCTTCTTCGAGCACGTCTTCCACTTCGAGGGACAGGACAACTCCTTCCCGCTGTTCGTCTTCGTGTTCCTGGTGGCCCTGGGCATCGACTACAACATCTTCCTGATGACCCGGGTGCGCGAGGAAGCCACGCAGTTGGGCACCCGGCGGGGGGCGGTGGCCGGACTGGCCGCGACCGGCGGTGTGATCACCTCGGCCGGGCTGATCCTGGCCAGCACCTTCGCCGTGCTGGGCACCCTGCCGGTGGTGGGCTTCGCCGAGATCGGCTTCGCGGTGGCCCTCGGCGTGCTGCTGGACACCCTGGTGGTGCGCTCCGTCCTGGTGACCGCGCTGACCGTCGACCTGGACCGGCACATGTGGTGGCCGAGCGCGTTGTCCGGACAAGTTCCTCCGTCCGAGAAGGAGTTGGCCAGACAGCTTTAAGTTACCAATGAGTTCATATGGTTATCGTTCACTGTCTGGACGAGCGTGGCCGGATCTCGCTTCACTGCGCACATGCCAACTCCCTCCACGCGCCGCCCCGGCGCGCGCCTCGCCGCGGTGTGCACCGCTGCCGCCGCCCTGCTCGCCCCGCTCGCCGCCGCGCCGAGCGCCTTCGCCGCCCCCGCAGAGGGCACCGACCGGGCCGCGACCGCGCAGGCCGCCGCGCTGCCGACGATCCCGGCGCTCAAGGTGCTGACGTACAACATCTTCCTGATGAGCAAGAGTCTCTACCCCAACTGGGGCCAGGACTACCGGGCCAAGGCCATCCCGGCCACCGACGTCTTCCAGGGCCAGGACGTCGTGGTGCTCCAGGAGGCCTTCGACAACGCCGCCTCCGACGCCCTGGTGGCCCAGGCCTCGGCGCAGTACCCGTACCACACCCCCGTGGTCGGCCGCTCGACCAGCGGCTGGGACGCCACCTCCGGCAGCTACAGCTCCACCACGCCCGAGGACGGCGGGGTCACCCTGCTCAGCAAGTGGCCCGTCCTCCGCAAGGAGCAGTACATCTTCAAGGACGCCTGCGGGGCGGACTGGTGGTCCAACAAGGGCTTCGTCTACGCCGTGCTGAACGTCAACGGCGTGCGCACCCACGTGATCGGCACCCACCTCCAGTCCACCGACTCCGGCTGCTCGGCCGGCCAGCCCGCCACCGTCCGGGCCGCCCAGCTCAAGGCGATGAAGGCGTTCGTCGACGCCAAGAACATCCCGGCCGCCGAGCCGATCGTGCTCGCCGGTGACCTCAACATCGACTCGCACGGCAGCGAGTACCCGTCGCTGCTGGCCAACGCGGGCGTGGCACCGGCCACCACCCGCGACGGCTGGGTCAACTCCTTCGACACCGCGGACAATTCGATCGCGGCCTACCGCTACCCCGGCGAGCCGAAGGAGGACCTCGACTACGTCCTCTACCGCGCCGATCACGCGCGCCCGGCCGCCTACACCAACTCGGTGGTCCGCTTCCACAGCGCGCCCTGGACGGTGAGCAGCTGGGGCACCAGCTACACCTACAACGACCTGTCCGACCACTACCCGGTCACGGCTGGCTGAGCCAGCGGCTCCGCGCGGCGGTCCACCGGGGTCAGCCGGCCCCGGTGAACCGCCGGTAGGCGGCGGCCAGTCCGGCCTCCAGCGGGCGGCCGCGCACCGTGATGCCGGAGGGACCCAACTCGTCCAGGGCGGTGGGTGTTCCGTCCTGCTCGGGGTCGACCGGGGCCGGCACCCGGCCGCGCCAGTAGACGTCGAGCAGCTCGGCGAGCGGCCGGTCGGCGCGGTGCTCCGGGCGGCGGTCGGCACCGCGTTCGGGGTGGCGGTCCGGGCGGCGTTCCGAAGGGTGTTCCGAAGGGGTCACGAGGTCACACTCCGATCGAGTCGGCGGACAGGGTGAGCAGCTCCCGCAGCCGCTCGGCCGGGAGTTCGGCCAGCCACTGCTCGTCGGCGCCGAGCGCTGCCTCGGCCAATGTCCGCTTGGCGGTGAGGAGTTCGTCGATCCGCTCCTCGACCGTGCCCGCGCAGACCAGCCGCCGCACCTGCACGTCACGGCGCTGCCCGATCCGGTGCGCGCGGTCGGTGGCCTGGTCCTCGACCGCCGGGTTCCACCAACGGTCCAGGTGCACCACCTGGTTGGCGGCTGTCAGATTGAGCCCGGTGCCGCCCGCCCGGAGCGACAGCAGGAACACCCGCGGCCCGTCCGGCGACTGGAAGCGCTCGACCATGGCGTCCCGTCGCCCGCGCGGCACGCCGCCGTGCAGATAGAGCACCTCCTCGCCCAACTTCCGCCGCAGATACGGCCGGAGCATCGCACCGAACTCGGCGTACTGGGTGAACACCAGCGCCCGGTCCCCCTCGGCCAGCGCCTCCGTCAGCAGCTCCACCAGCCGCTCCACCTTGCCCGAACGGCCCGCCACCGCCGTGCCGTCGTGCAGCAGCTGGGCCGGGTGGTTGCACACCTGCTTGAGCCGGCCGATCGCCGCCAGCACCGCGCCCTTGCGCTCGACCCCGCGCAGC
Source organism: Streptomyces sp. NRRL S-495 (assembly GCF_000966955.1). Taxonomy (NCBI): domain Bacteria; kingdom Bacillati; phylum Actinomycetota; class Actinomycetes; order Kitasatosporales; family Streptomycetaceae; genus Streptomyces; species Streptomyces sp. NRRL S-495. Next base: position 1,982 of record NZ_JZWY01000807.1, on the reverse strand, counting down.
CCGCCCAGCCGCTCCAGCAGATCGGTCACCACCGCCCGGTAGAGCCCGGCCTGCTCGGCGGTCAGCGAGCAGCTGACGGTGAACTCCTGCTTGGCGGGCAGGTCCTGGACGATCTGCGGATCGCTCTTGCGGCGGCGCAGCAGGAACGGGCCGGTGACCCGCCGCAGCCGGGCCGCCGCGTCCACGCTGCCGGTCTGCTCGACCGGGTTGGCGAACCGCTCCCGGAACGACTCCGGGCTGCCGAACAGCCCCGGGTTGGCGAAGTCCAGGACGGCGTGCAGATCGGCCAGCCGGTTCTCCACCGGGGTGCCGGTGAGCGCGATCCGCGGGCCGGAGCGCAGCGAGCGCAGTGCCCTGGACTGCCGGGCCGAACGGTTCTTGATGTGCTGCGCCTCGTCGGCGACGATCCGCCGCCAGTGGATCCGGCGCAGCTCGGCGGCGTCCCGCTGGACCACCCCGTACGTGGTGATGACCAGGTCCGGGAGGTCGGCGGAGCTGTCGAGGCCGAGGCCGGTGCCGGGCGCGGCCGGGGCGGGCGCGGTGCGGTCGGAGCCGTGGTGGACGTGCACCCGCAGTCCGGGCGCGAAGGCGGCGGCCTCCCGGCGCCAGTTGCCGACCAGCGACATCGGACAGACCAGCAGCACCGGGCCGCGGGCCCCGCGTTCCCGCTCCAGGGCGAGCAGGGCCAGGGTCTGCACCGTCTTGCCCAGGCCCATGTCGTCGGCCAGCACCGCGCCGAGGCCGAGCCGGCCGAGCGCGTCCAGCCAGGCCAACCCGCGCCGCTGGTAAGGGCGGAGGGTGCCGGTGAAGCCCTCGGGCAACTCCGGGACCCGGTCCGCCGGGCCCGGCCGGCCGGCCAGCAGGTCGCCGATCGGCCCGGCCGCCCGCACCTCGGTGACCGGCAGCCCGTCCACCACCGCGCCGTCGTCCACGGCCAGCCGCAGCAGCTCGACCGGCGCCATGGTGCCGGTGCCGTGCTCGGCCAGGAACCTCACGGCGACGGCGAGTTGGTCCAGATCGACCTCGACCCAGCGGCCCCGCAACCGGACCAGCCCCTGCTGGGCGGCGGCGAGATCGGCCAACTCCCGCTCGGTCAGCGTGACGTCGCCCAGGGCGAGCCGCCACTCGAAGGCCAGCACGGCGTCCCGGTCGACCTGTGCGAGGCGCCGCACGGCGGCCGGGCCGTCGGCGGGCGCGCCCGCCGTCAGGACCAGACCGAGCCGGGGCCGGCGCTGCCACCACGCGGGCAGCAGTACGCCGAAGCCGGCGGCGGTGAGCGCGGGCGCGTCCTCGCGCAGGAAGCGCAGGGCGCCGGCCCGGCCGAGCCGGGCCTCGGTGGGGAAGGTGCCGGTGAGCAGGGCGCGCAGCTCCGGGGCGACCCGGACGGCGCGGGCCAGCTCCTCGTGGAACGCCTCGACCGGATCGCCGGCCCCGGCGGGGACGGCGTCGGCCAGGGCCTCCCGGGCCGGGTCGCCGGCGCCGGGGCGCAGCGCGGCGGCCGGGACCACCAGGGACGGGCGGTCGACGCGCGGACCAGCAGGTCCAGCCGCCAGGAGTCGGCGGCCGGGTCGGCGGCATCCGGGTGGTCGGCGACGTCCGGGTGGTTGGCGACGTCCGGGTCGGCGTCGTGGCCGAGCGGCTCGGTGAGACGGAAGTCGAGCCGCAGCGGCCCGTCCGCCGGGCGGGCCGTCTGCCAGGCCGTGAGCCGTTCGGGCAGTCCGGCGTGCGGCGCCTGGCCGAGCCTCCCGTCGGGCGAGTGCAGGGCGGCGAGGAACGGCTCGGCGGGCGGGTCGAGATCGGCCAGGGCGACCCGGGCCTCCTGGTCGACCAGGGCGTCCAGCACCCCGGTGAACAACGCGGCGGCGGTCGGCGGCGCGGACGTGCCGGGCGGGCCGTCGGCAGAGGCCGCCGCCGGGTGCTCGGCCCGGCACACCGGCGGACAGCCCGCGACCAGCGCGGCCGACTCCCGGCGGGCCGGCGCG
>NZ_JZWY01000806.1:0-6108 GCF_000966955.1 Streptomyces sp. NRRL S-495 | reverse complement strand
GCGTACCACTCCCCCGCCTCCTCGACCGGCACCGGCAGCAGCCGCCCCCGCCCGACCAGCCGCCACGCCAGGTCGTGCACGGCGGCCAGCCAGCGCACCGAGGCGCCGTACGCCAGCTCGGCCGGTGTGCCGTCCGGCAGCTGGACGGTGGCGCCCGGCCAGTGCGGGTCGTGCAGCGCGCCGAGCAGCTGGGCGGCCTGCGAGCGGTCGAAGAGCAGCGCGGGCACCCGCCACGGGCTCAGCCCCACCCCGCGCGAGGCGGCCCCGACCGGCAGGTCCGGCGACGGCACGGGCCGCCCGCCGAGGCTGGGCAGCAACAACCCGGTCCACCGCTCGACGGCCTGGTCGGCCAGCCACCCGAGCCCCGGCCCGACCGTCCCCAGCAGCCGCGCCACCTCCCCGGCCGGGCAGGCGAACGGGTGCGCCGTCCCACCCCGGTCGGCCCGGTCGCCGGGCTCGTACGCATCGCCCCGGTGGACCGCCGCGTCCTCCGCCCAGACGGCGAGCCGGCCGTCGGCTCGCCAGAGCGCGTGCAGGGCGTACATCGGTGGGCGGAACCTCTCCACGGGACGGGTCTTCCACCCTAGCCCGCACCTCCGACAACACCCGGTGAGGCGTCCGGCCTGCGGCGGGGCAGCCGTGGGCCACCGGCTACCGGAAGGTGCGGCGCAGGTGGGCGGTCAGGTCGGCGGGGGTCGGGTCGGGCAGCCGGGTGGCCAGGTAGCCGTCCGGGCGGACGAGGAACGCCTCGCCGTCGGCCGGTGCGTAGGCGGTGCGGAATGAGCCGGCGGCGTCCCGCGCGTACGGCAGCAGCAGCCCCTCCGGCGGCGCCGGGGCGTCCCCGGCCAGCACCACGTGGACGTCCAGCAGGCCGTGCGCCGCCGCGCGGGCCGCGTCGGCGAGCGCGTGCAGGCGCTCCGCCCGCGCCGCACCGTCGGCCCCGGCGCCCGCGTACAGCAGCAGCGTGTGGTGCGGACGGGCCCGCAGCAGGTCGAACAGCCGCTGGGGGAAGGCGGTGAGCGGCCGTTCCAGCCCGGTGCAGTCGGGCGCGCGGTCCCCGGCCCGCGGTCCGGGGCCGGTCGCGCCGGTCGCGCCGGTCGCATCGTCCTCGTCACCGAGCGGTCCGCCCCGGTAGTTCACCAGCAGCTGGGCCTGGCGCAGCAGCACCGTGGTGAGGTCGTCGGTGTCCGCCTCGCCCCGGGCGTGCCGCACGGTCCGGCCGACCACCTCCGCCCCGACCGGGTGGCGCTCGGCGTGGTAGCTGTCGAGCAGCCCCTCGGCGGCGGCCCCGCGCAGCGCGAGCGCGAGCTTCCAGGCCAGGTTGTAGGCGTCCTGCACGCCGGTGTTCATGCCCTGGGCCCCGGTGGGCGGGTGGATGTGCGCGGCGTCGCCGGCCAGGAACACCCGCCCGACCCGGTACCGGTCGGCCAGCCGGTGGCTGATCCGGAAGACCGAGGACCAGCGCAGCGCCCCCGCCGTGACGGGCCGGGGCGAGAGCCGGTCGAGCACCGCCTGGATGTCCGCCAGTCCGGGCCCCCGTCCGCCCGCCAGACCGTGGGTGACCTCCCCGGCGGCCGCGCCGTCCGCCGCGCCGGCCGCCGTGTCCTCCGGCCCGGACGGGACCAGCATCGACATCCGGTAACGGCGGTGTCCCGGCAGCGGGATGCAGACGAGCACGTCGTCGGGCGCGCCGTCACCGCTGCGGCGCAGGCACCGCACGCCGTAGCCCCCGGGCAGGTCCCAGTCGACCTCGACGTCCCCGAGCATGTACCGCTCCGGGAACGCGTCGCCCGCGAAGTCGACTCCGATCGCGCGGCGCACCCGGCTGTGCGCGCCGTCGCAGCCCAGCACGTACCGCGCGCGCAGCACGGCCGGACCGTCCGGGGTCGCCAGTTCGGCCCGGACATGGTCGTCGCCCTGGTCGAGGCCGAGCAGCTCGGTGCCCCGCTCGACCCGCGTCCCGAAGCCGGCCAGGTGCTCGGTGAGCAGCCGCTCGGTGGTGTCCTGCGGGAGCGCGGCGAACCGGTAGGGCACCTCGGCGGGCAGGTCCAGCTCCAGCCGCGGGCCGGGCTCCCCGTCGACGAAGGTGAGCTGGCCGAGCAGCGGCACGGCCTCGTCGAGGACCCGGCCGACCAGCCCCATCGCCTCCCACACCTCCAGGGTGCGGGGCTGGATGCCGACGGCCTTGGCGTACGGCTGGGGCCGGTCCAGCCGGTCGACGATCCGGCAGCCGACGCCGCGGCGGCGCAGTTCGGCGGCGGCCGTCAGCCCGACCGGTCCGGCGCCCACGACCAGGACCTCCGTCTCGGTGTCCGCCATCACCGCTCCTCGGTTGCCGGGACCGTTCCCCTGACTCCAGGCTGCCGCGCCCGCTCCCGGGCCCGCCACTCGTGACGCGGGCCCGGGAGCGGCGGGGCCGCGGCGCACGGCACCCGAACGCGTCATCTGACGGGCAGGGCCGGGTGATTGCTCCTACGTTGCGTTGCGAGGGGGCCACCGAAGGAAAGGCGAACACTCCATGGCCGGCAAGTTCGAGCTGTACACCGACGACAGCGGCATGCACCGGTTCCGACTCAAGGCGAGCAACGGGACGGTCGTGGTGACCGGCGACCCGCAGGAGAACCGGGACGACTGCCTCAAGAGCATCGAGTCGATCCGCAAGCTCGCGCCCTACGCGGAGCTGAAGGAGGCGGCCGCAGGAGTGGCCTGAGCGGCTCGTTGACGTCTCGGTGACGTCTCGCTGATGCCCCCAGGAGGGCGGGACGCGGGTCGGTGGCACAATTCGCCGACCCGCGTTCGTTTGTACGACAGATCCCTTTGGCCGCCTGCACGCCGGACCCGGACAGAACACTGGCATGCGTGTCGTCATCGTCACCGAGTCCTTTCCCCCCGAGGTCAACGGCGTCGCCCACAGCGTGCTGCGCACCGCCGAGCACCTGCTCCGCCGGGGACACCAGCCGCTCGTCGTCACTCCGGCGCCCGCGCGCGGCGCGCAGAGCCCCTCGCACACCTTCGGCGCCGGCGGCGTGCCGGACGAGCTGCCGGTGGTGCGGGTGCCCTCCGTCCCGCTGCCCGGCTACCCGCAGGTCAGGATCGCGCTGCCGAGCCGCCAGTTGGCCGCCGCGATCCAGGGCCACCGGCCCGACCTGGTCCATCTGGCCAGCCCGTTCGTGCTCGGCGCGCGCGGGGCGCAGGTCGCCGCCCGGCTCGGCCTGCCGGTCGTCGCCGTCTACCAGACCGACCTCGCCGGGTACGCGCACGCCTACCGGGCCGGGCGCGGGCTCGGCGAGGCCGCCGCCTGGCACCGGATCCGCACCGTCCACGGCCTCGCCGCCCGGACCCTCGCGCCGTCCACCCCCGCCGCCCAGGACCTCACCGCGCACGGGGTCTCCCGGGTCCAGCTGTGGCCGCGCGGCGTGGACTCGGCCCGCTTCCACCCCCGCCACCGCGACGAGGCGCTGCACCGGGCGCTCGCCCCCGGCGGCGAGGTGCTGATCGGGTACGTCGGGCGGCTCGCGCCGGAGAAGCGGGTGGACCTGCTGGCCGAGACCGCGACCCTGCCCGGCGTCCGGGTGGTGGTCATCGGTGACGGGCCCTCCGCGCCCGGGCTGAAGGCCGCCATGCCGGGCGCGGTCTTCCTCGGCCGGTGCACCGGCGAGGAACTGGCCCGATGTTTCGCGACCCTGGACGTGTTCGTGCACACCGGGCCGCTGGAGACCTTCTGCCAGACCATCCAGGAAGCGATGGCCAGCGGGGTCCCGGTGATCGGCCCGGCCGCCGGCGGACCGCTCGACCTGGTGGCGCACCACCGCACCGGCCTGCTCGTCCCGCCCCGCGACGGCACGGCGGTGGCGAGGGCGGTGACCGCGCTGGCCGGGGACGCGGAGCTGCGGGCGGCGTACGGGCGCGCCGGGCGGGCGGAGGTGACGGCGCGTACCTGGGAGGCGGTCGGGGACCTGCTGCTGCGGCACTACGCCGAGGTGCTGGCGGAGCACCGCGGGGTGGCGGTCGCGGACCTCGCGGTCGCGGACGTGGCGGGGGCGGCCCCGACCGCAGGCCCCGTCCCGCCCCCGGCCGCGCCCCCGACCGCCCCACTGACGGAGGAACTGCCCGCATGACCACCCGCCCGCTCCGGATCGTCCGGGTGGCCAACTTCGTCACCCCCGTCTCCGGCGGACTGCGGACCGCGCTGCGCCACCTCGGCGCGGGCTACCGGGCCGCCGGGCACACCCCCGTGCTCGTCGTGCCCGGGGAGCGCCGCGCCGTCGAGGAGGACGAGCAGGGGCTGGTCGTCACCCTGCCCGGCCCGGTGCTCCCCGGCAGCGGCGGCTACCGCCTGCTCACCGACCGCCGGGCGGTGGCCGCCGAACTCGAACGGCTCGCCCCCGACCGGCTGGAGGTCTCCGACCGCACCACTTTGCGCTGGACGGGCGGCTGGGCCCGGCGGCACGGTGTGCGCGCCGCGATGGTCTCGCACGAGAGCGCCGTCGGACTGCTGCGCACCTGGGGCCTGCCCGGCCCGCTCGCGGGGGCCGCCGCGAACCGGCTCAACCGCCGGACCGCCCGGTCCTACGACACGGTGATCTGCACGACGGACTGGGCCGCCGCCGAATTCCGCCGCCTGGGCGTGCGGAACCTCGCCCGTGCCCCGCTCGGAGTGGACCTCGCCACCCTGCGTCCGCCGGACGACGCCACCCGGGCCGCCGAACGCGCCCGGTACGCGGAACCGGACCAGGTGCTGCTGGTGCTCTGCTCCCGCCTCTCCACCGAGAAACGCCCCGAACTCGCGCTCGACGCCCTGGAGGCGCTCCGGTCCGCCCGGCCCGGCCCCGGGGCCGTGCTGGCGGTGGCCGGCACCGGCCCGCTGCGCTCCCGGCTCGCGGCCTCGGCCGCGCGGCGCCGGCTGCCCGTGCACTTCCTGGGCCACCTGGCCGGGCGCGCGGCCGTCGCCCGGCTGCTCGGCTGCGCGGACGTGGTGCTCGCACCGGGTCCGGTGGAGACCTTCGGCCTGGCCGCGCTGGAGGCGCTCGCCTGCGGCACCCCGGTCGCGGTCAACCGGGGCTCGGCCCTGCCCGAACTGGTCGGCACCGCCGGCGTGGCCGCCGAGCCGACCGGCGCGGGGTTCGCGGAAGCGGTCCACGAGCTCCTCGCCCGCCCCGAGGCGGCCCGCCGCGCCGCCGCCCGCGACCAGGCCGAACGCTACGGCTGGCCGACGGCGGTCGCGGCCTTCCTCACCGCCCACGGCGCGGCCCCGGTCACGGCCGGCTGAGGCACCGGACGGGCGGAGTGGGAAGTCGATCCCGCCGACTTCCCACTCCGACGCACAGCAGGACAGCGGGTCCGCACGACAGCGACAGGGAACGGCCGGACCGGACGGTCCGGGAACGGTGGGAGGTGCGATGAACACGATCGCGGCGGTGGACGGGGACGGCGGAGGCGACACCGTACCCGGTGCCGCACGGGGAGCGGCCCGCCCGGGCGGGCGAACGACCGGCGAAGCGGTGCGGTTCGTCGCCCTCGGCGACTCGCTCACCGAGGGCATCGGCGACCCGATCGCCGACGGATGGCGCGGCTGGGCGGCCCTGCTCGCCCGGTCACTGGCCCCGCCGCAGACCGGGGTCGAGTTCACCAACCTCGCGCGCAGCGGCGCGCTCACCACCGACCTCGGCACCGAGCAGCTGCCGGCGGCCCTTGCCCTGCGCCCGCAGTTCGCCGCCGTGGTCGCGGGCGGCAACGACACCCTGCGGTCCGGCTTCGACGTGGAACGCACCACCCGGGCCCTCGACACCGTCCTCGGCCGGCTCACCGACAGCGGCGCCGTGGTGCTGACGGCCTGCCTGCCGGACCCCGGCTCCCTGCTGCGGCTGCCCCGACCGCTCGCCCGCCCGCTCGCCCGGCGGATGCGCGCGGTGAACACCGTGGTGCACGCGCTCGCCGTCCGCCACCGAGCCGTCCACCTGCACCTCGCCGAGCTGCCGTGGACGGCGGAGCGCCGACTGCTCAGCGCCGACCGCCTGCACCCGAGCGCCGAGGGCCACCACCTGATCGCCCGCGGGTTCCACGACCTGCTCGCCACCACCGACCACCCCCTCGGCCCCGCCCCCGCCC
>NZ_JZWY01000805.1:0-4580 GCF_000966955.1 Streptomyces sp. NRRL S-495 | reverse complement strand
AGATGTGTATAAGAGACAGACCCTGGCCGACCTCTGGTGGATGGCCACCCGCGGCACCCGCTGGGTCGCCGACCGCAGCACCGACCTCCTCCCCGGCCTGCTGGCCCTCGCCGCCGTCGAGGGCTGCGCCCGCCTGCGCGGCGCCACCGACCGCCAGGACCACCGAATGACCCAGGCCACCACCACCGCCCTCGCCGCCCTCCCCCACCCCCGCGCAAATCCATTGCCACCGAGAGCCTCCGGATGACAGAACTGCACGGGTGAACACCCCGCCGCCGCTGCCCGGCCCGCTCCCGCTGCCAGTACCGGACCCGCGGGTCCGCGACGTCGTTCCCGACTACGCCGGCATGGACGCATTGGTGGCCGACCTGGTCCTGCCCGGCGACGCGTCGATGTACGTGATGAGCGCGCTGGAAACGTCCCGCGAGCTCATCCGGCACTCCTACTACCGGTACGAGTTCGCCACCGCCGCCGTCACGCATTCCCTGTTCGCCCTGGAGCACGTCCTTGCCGGGCGCCTGGCCGTCGACGAACCGCTCCAGGGCCTCATCGAGCGGGCCCGCGACGCAGGGCTCGTCCCGGCCGAACTCGCTGCCGAGCTCGACCGCAGCCGAGCACTGCGCGACCGACTCACACGGGGCACCGTGACCAGTGCCGCTCTCGGCCCGGCCGCGGCCGTCGCCATGGTGCGTGCCGTCTTCGCCGCGGTTTCCCTGCTTCTTCGCCCACCGACTGCGACGGAAGCAGCAGTTGTCGACCTGAGCCGGGCACAGCCCGAAGACCGACTCGCCCGACTGTGGGAGGACCACCGGCGCGCCCCGTACCCCGACAGTTTCCGCGGCGTGGACATCGAGGGCGTGGAGCTGATCCTCCTGGACGCCGCCGTCGCGGGCCTCGTCCAGCAGGAGGTGGACGGTGCGCTCGACGACAGTGGCGCTGCCGTGCTCTGGTCGTGCATCGCCGACCTCGACAGGATCGTGCCCCTGATCAACTCGGAATACTGCGCCTCGTACTTCGCGAGACTTCGGACGACGGCCGCGCTCGCGGCAGCACGCCACATCCCCACCGCGACCTGACTCGGCCCGTCCTGCTCCGGTGGGACCGCTCCCGTCCTGCGAGGACACGATGACCTCCGCGGTGGGGAACCGGGGCGGTGGAACGGGGTGTCGTGACACATGACCGGACGGACGAAGGGGGTACGGATGGTGGCGGAGGCTTCGGGCCAGGAGTTGCTGGCGGCGGCGGGGGTGCTGTTCCCGGACGAGCGGGGGCGGGTGCTGGTGGTGCGGCTGCCCTACAACCGGAGGCATCCGGTGGCGGTGCCGGGCGGGGGTTGGGAGCCGCAGGACCGCTCGCCGCGGCGGACGGCGGTGCGCGAGATCGAGGAGGAGCTGGGGTTCACGCCCCGGCTGGGGCCGCTGGCCTGCCTGGACTGGACCCGGGACGACCACCGTCCGCCGATCGCCGCCCACCTGTACTGGGCCGAGCCACTGACGCCGGAGCAGGCGGCGGCGTTCACACCGGACCGTGCCGAGGTGGGCGGCTGGGCCTGGCTGACGCCGGAGCAGGCGGGCCACGCGCTGCCGCCGCGGCTCTCCCGGCGGGTGACGGCCTGTCTGCGGGCGCCCCGCGCGGCCGGGCCGCTGGAATTGGAGGACGGCCACCCGGTCGGGCACGTCCTCGATGTGCTGACGCCCGGCGCGGTGCCGGAGTACACCGGCCCGGCGGGGCTGTCGGAACTGTCGGCGTGGTGGCCGCCGACGGCGGGCGACGCGCCGGTCGGCGAGGCGCCGCCACCGCTGGACCGGGACGCCTACTACGCCGGCCTCCCGCGGATCCGGGCCAAGGCGCGGACGGTGTTCACCGACCGGGAGGGCCGGGTCCTGCTGGTGCGGCTGCGGCCGTGGGACCTTCCGGGCGGCGAGGTGCCGTACTGGACCCTGCCGGGCGGCGGCGTCGAGGCCGACCGGGAGCTGCCCCGGGCGGCGGCCCGGCGGGAGGTTCGGGAGGAGCTGGGCTGGTCCTGCGAGCCGGGCCGGCTGCTGGCGCTGGACTGGATGCCGGGGCAGGCGGCGGACCCGGCCGCGGACCGGGACACCGCCATGGTGGTGTACCTGTTCGACGGGGGCACCGTGGGCGAGGAGTTGCTCTCGTCGATCGTGCTGGCCCCGGAGGAGCTGGTCGAGTGGCGGCTCTGCACGCCGGCGCAGGCGCGGGCACTGCTGACGCCCGCGTCCTGGGCACGGACGGCGGCCGCGCTGGCGGCGCGGAACCGGCCGGGCGGCCCGGCCGAACTGGTCGGCGGGTACCCGGCCGACTGAGCCTCAATGCCGTTGCTCCGGGCGCGACATGAACTCCCGGTCTCCGACCGGTCCTCCCCCGAGGACGACGTCCGCAACGGCCGACCGGCGGCGACCGGGAAAATCGCTGTCCGATCACCGGAGCACGGTGATAGACATCCGGCGTGCAAAAGAATCTTGAGTTCCCCGACCTGCTGCGACTGATCGACGAAGGGTCGACCGCCTTCCGCGCCGCGGTCGCCGCCGCGCCCAGTCTCGACGCACAGGTGACGACCTGCCCCGGGTGGACGCTGTTCGATCTGGTGAAGCACCTGGGTGGAGGGGACCGTTTCTGGGCCGCCATCGTCGCCGCGGGGCCCGCCGACGGCCCCCCGGCCGAGGCCGTCGCCGCGCGCGCCGCTCTGGAACTGCCGCGGGAGCGCGAGGCCCTGCTGACCTGGCTGGACGCGTCGACGCAGCTTCTGCTGAGCACCCTGCGCGAGGCGGGCCCGGACGCCGACTGCTGGGCGTGGTGGAGTGCCCTGCAGACGCCGCGGACCTCCGGCGGAGTCGCCCGGCACCGGGTCCAGGAGAGCGCGGTGCACACCTACGACGCCCGGCTCGCCGGGGGCGCCCCGCAGCCGCTGCCGCTCGAGGTGGCCCTCGACGGCGTGGAGGAATTCCTGTTCGCCGTCTGCGCGACATCGAGTGCCTGGCCGCACAAGCCCACGGCCTTCGACTTCCACGCCGCCGAGGGCCGCTCCTGGCGCCTCACGGTCGACGGCGACGGCGCACGCTCCGCCCGCATCCCCACGCCCGCTGCCGCGACCGGAGAGGCCCCGGACGCGGCCGGCGCCTCCGTCCACGGCACGGCCAGTGAGTTGGTCCTCTACCTGTACGACCGCATCAAGGCCGAATCCTTGCGCGTCGACGGAGACGCGGGGCTGCTCGACCTGCTCCGCGCCTGGGAGCCGGAGCAGTAGGACATAGCGGGGGCGCGGTCGTCCGGCACTGCCGCTGAGCCGTCCTGGTCCGGCCCGTCGGGACCGGCGGCGTCCCACCGGTCCCGACGGGCCGCTCGCGGACGACGCCGCCCCGGCGGCCGACCGGACCACTGCTCGGTCCGGTCGGTCACCGGGGAGTCCGGCGGCCGGAGGGGCGCCGGTCAGACCTCCAGGTCGGCCTCGATCCTGGTGAGCTGGTGGCGGGCCATCGCCAGGTTCGCCCGGCCCTTGTCCAGCGCCAGGTAGAGGAAGAGGCCCTTGCCGCTGCGGCCGGTGAGCGGGCGGATCAGGTGGTACTGGCTGCTGAGGGTGATGAGGATGTCCTCGATCCCGTCACCCAGGCCGAGCATGTCCATGGTGCGCATCTTGGCCCGGACCACGTCGGTGTTGCCGGCGGCGGCGACGTTGAGGTCGAAGCCACCGGGGCCGTCGAGGGTCGCGAGCGCCATGCCGCTGTTGTAGTCGACCAGGGCCGCGCCGATGGCGCCCTCGATCACGGTCATGGCCTGCTTGAGCGCGCCTGCGGCGTCGGTCATGTCACTGTCTCCAGTTCGTCGGTTCGTCGGTGCGTCGGTACGCCGAAAAAGTCGGTATGTCGGTGGGTGGAAGTCGGTATGCCGGTATGTCGGTAGAGCGGTACAGCGGTAGGTCGACGGATCGGCCCGCCGGAGACCCGGGGCGGGATGTCAGTACTCCCGGGCGTCCTTGGGCAGGAGCGTGTCGTTCAGGAGCGCGGTGATGCGCTGGGCGGACCGGCGGGCCTCCAGGTGCAGGCGGCCGACGTTCGCGTCCGGGTGGGCGAGGAGGGTGAGCACGCAGCTTCCTCCCGCCGCGTAGGTGGCGACATAGCCGTGCTCACCGCGGACCAGCGACTCCCGGAACTCGCCCTGGCCGGTGCTGTCGGCGAGCCGCTGGGCCAGGCTGAGCGAGGCCGCGGTCATCGCCGCCAGGCTCGAGGGCTCGGTCCCGTGGGTGTCGTGGGCGACCAACAGGCCGTCCACACTGGCCACCAGACCGCCGGCGAGATGCGGTACCCGGTGCTTGATGGCGCGGAGTTCGGCCAGCAGCTCGGTCTCCAAGGCGATCAGTTGTCTCCTTCCGACACGCTGCTTGAGCGCCCGCCTCATGGCCGTGCGGGGGGCGTCGCGGGCGGGGAGTGGTTCAAAGTCTGGCCTCCAGAAGGGTTCGGACCCGGATCAGCAGCGCTGTGTCCGGGTCGGCGGCGGTGAGCGGGAGGGCGGTGGTCCGCGACCCGGACGCGGCCTGCGCCGGTACGGCCGGAGCCGCCGGTACGGGC
>NZ_JZWY01000804.1:0-1531 GCF_000966955.1 Streptomyces sp. NRRL S-495 | reverse complement strand
CAGTCCGGCAGCGGCGAGACGGCGGACGTCCGCCGTGGTCGCGAACGCGGACCGGCCGAACAGCCGGGCCAGCTCCGCGGCGGTTCTCCGGCCGTCCGCGTGGTCGAGCAGCTCGTACTGGCGCCGGGTCGGCGGGCGCACCCGGCGGGCGTGGCGCCCGGGGGCGGGGGCCTGGGCGGCGGTCCGGCGCAGCGGCACGGTGTCGAGCTGCGCCGAGGGCCAGATCCGGTCGAGCAGGTGCCGCCGGCGTTCGGCCTCCCGGCGGAGCCGGTGGGCGCCGACCGCGGCCACCGGGCCGAGCCAGTGCCGCATGCCCGGGGCGAAGGTCCAGGAGGCGAGGGTGGCGGGGGTGTCGAGCAGGAAGCAGGCGGCGTCGTAGAGGGTGCCGAGGTGGCAGAGTTCGAGTTCGCCGCGGGTGAGCCTCCCCTGTTCGACCAGGGCTTCGCCGACCCGGGCGTAGGGGCCGAAGCGGTGGACGGCCTCCTGCCAGGTGTCCGGGTCGAGCCGGCCGCTGGTGGTGAGCAGGGTGGCGAGGTCGGGTGCCCGGTCGGACTCGGCGTGGGCGACCAGGCCGTCGACGAGGTAGACGGTTCCGGCGGGGCCGCGCAGAGCCCCGGTGGCCCGTTCGGCGGCGCCCGGGAGCACGGGCGCCACCGGGCCGGCCGGTGGCCGGAAGCCGACCTGGGTGCCGGCGGCGGCGGCCGGGTCGCTGGTGACGGGGTTCGTCATCCGAGCACCAGTTCCTCGGCGAGCGACTGGAGCCGGTAGCGGGCGCCGGCGAGGTTGCCCTCGGCCCGGTCCAGCCAGAGGTGCAGGACGAGCCGGCTGTCGAAGACGGTATCGATGAAGCAAAGCAGGTGGTAACTGCGGCCCGCGGTCAGGATGATGTCCTGCAACGGTGCCTTGCCGTCCTCCGCCGCGGTGAAGGTGGCTCCCTCGACGGCCGCCCGGACCAGGTCGGTCGCCTCCGCTGCCGTGGTGTCGTGGTCGCCGGTCGGACTGACTCCGACGCTGCCAAGGGCGAGTCCGCTGCTCCAGTCGATCAGACCGGCGGCGCGGGCCCCGGCGATCGCCATCGCCTGGGACAGGCACTCGTCGATACCCGGCACTCGGGCTCCTTCGGAGGGGTTCGGGGAGGAAGCGGCGCAGGACACGGCGCAGGGCGTGGCCGTCGGGCGCCGACCGGACCGCCACGACGAGTGGCGGGTTCGACACGGAAGGCTACTGCCGGAACTCGTACGACGAACATTCCAATGGCATATTCACACCACAACCCGGTGTTTTCGGCCATCCTTTGACGCATCGTCAGCTCTGGAAGCCCGCCATCGCCGCTGCCCGGACGCCCGTACGTGATACGAACGAACGAACCACCTGGCGCGGGACCTTGGCCGATTGTCGGCCATGCCGACGGGTTTCGAGCCACGGGTGCGATAGGACCGAGGGCACCCACACTCCGGCACAACGACAAAGCGGCCGCCCCCCGAGGGGGACGACCGCTTCCGTTGGAGCGCCAGGCCCGGGTTGCACGGAC
>NZ_JZWY01000803.1:0-5803 GCF_000966955.1 Streptomyces sp. NRRL S-495 | reverse complement strand
GTTCGAACCGATCCGATCCCCGCTCCGCGAAGATCGTTTCCTTCCGACGGGATGAACACTAGCAGGCGATCGCCCCTGGTCAGAAATCGGTCCGCCCACCCCCTCCGACCACCCCACCCATCCCTTCACTCGCATATATGTTCGATTCCAGGCGTAGGCTGGAGCCATGAGCACCACCGCCGCCGTCCACCGCCAGCCGTCCCTGTTCGACGACCCCGGCCCGGCCGGGCCGGTCCTCGGGCCGCTGACCGGGCTGCTGACCGGGTCGCCGACCGGGGTGCGCCGGGAGGTCCTGGGAGCGGGCGCCTGGGTGGACGTGCTGCCCGGCTGGCTGCGCGGCGCCGACCGGCTGTTCGAACAGCTGGCCGCCGAGGTGCCCTGGCGGGCCGAACGCCGCGAGATGTACGAGCGGACCGTGGACGTCCCCCGGCTGCTCGCCTCCTACCGGGAGGACGACCCGCCGCCGCACCCGGTGCTGGGCGCGGCCCGGACGGCGCTGAGCGCGTACTACCGGCCCGAGCTGGGCGAGCCGTTCCGCACGCTGGGGCTCTGCTACTACCGGGACGGCCGGGACAGCGTGGCCTGGCACGGCGACCGGATCGGGCGCGGGGAGCGTGAGGACACCATGGTGGCGATCCTCTCCGTCGGCGAGCCCCGGGCCCTGCTGCTGCGGCCCCGGGGCGGCGGCGGGCCGGTGGTCCGGCACCGGCTGGGGCACGGCGACCTGCTGGTGATGGGCGGCTCCTGCCAGCGGACCTGGGAGCACGCCGTCCCCAAGACGGCCCGGCCGGCGGGGCCCCGGATCAGCGTCCAGTTCCGGCCGCGCGGCGTCTCCTGACCACAGCGCCGGGCCCTGCGGGCGTTACGCCTCCGTCAGGGCCGCCCGCAGGCGGGCGATGTCCTCGGCATCCTTCGCCCGCCGGGGGCGACGCGGGTCCCAGACCGGCATCATCCGCTTGATCTCGATCTGCGCCTCGGCCGCGACCACCGGGCAGACCAGCCCGTCGAGCCGCCCCGGCGGCCCGTCCAGCAGCCCGGCCGGCCAGGCCGTCCCGGCCCAGGGCCCGCCGGCCACCAGCACCCGGCCGTCCGGCGCGAGGTCCACCAGGGTAAAGCTCGACTCCAGGCCGTCCTTGACGAAGTCCAGCTGCTGCTCCGGCGGGACGCCCTCCAGCGGCGCGTACCCGAGGGCGCGGAGGCCGGCGGCGAGCACGGCGGCGTCGGCGGCCGGGGCGAACCAGTCGATGTCCTCGTGGTCGCGGGTCCACGTGCCGAGGAAGAAGTCCATCGCCCAGCCGCCCCGCAGCCAGACACGGGTGCCGAGACGGCGGGCGAGGCCCACCGTCTCGGCGATCTGCGCGAGTTGCCCGTCGGCACGTTCCCGGTCCATGGACCCCACCTCCACGGGCCCGGACGCTACACCCGCCGCAGCCCCTCCGTCACGGCGTTTTCCGCCGAAGGACCGGCCCTGCCGGCTCTCAGTCCTTGACGGCGCCCGCCAGTCCGGAGACCAGCTTGCGCTGCACCGCGATGAAGAAGATCAGCACCGGCACGGTCATCAGCGTCGAGGCCGCCATGATGCCGCCCCAGTCGTTCTCGTCCGGCTTGAAGAACACCAGCAGCGCGGAGGGCAGGGTCTGGTTCTCGGTCGCGCTGATGATGAAGGTCTTGGCGAAGACGAAGTCGTTCCACGCCGCGATGAAGGAGAACACGCTGGTCGCGGCCAGCCCCGGGGCAACCAGCGGCAGCAGGACCGTCCAGAGGATCCGGGTCCGGCTCGCGCCGTCGA
Source organism: Streptomyces sp. NRRL S-495 (assembly GCF_000966955.1). Taxonomy (NCBI): domain Bacteria; kingdom Bacillati; phylum Actinomycetota; class Actinomycetes; order Kitasatosporales; family Streptomycetaceae; genus Streptomyces; species Streptomyces sp. NRRL S-495. Next base: position 4,014 of record NZ_JZWY01000803.1, on the reverse strand, counting down.
TCTGCGCGGCCTCCTCGATCGACACCGGCACCGCGGCGACGAAGCCCCGCATCATCCAGATCCCGAACGGCAGCGAGAAGGCCAGCTGCACCAGGATCAGCGAGGCCAGGGTGTTGAGGCCGATGCCCGGCGCGAACCGGCCCGCGTCGCGGAACATGAAGAACAGCGGGATGGTGAGCGCCTCGACCGGGATCATCTGGGCGATCAGGAACATCACCATGACGGTGGTGCGGAAACGGAACCTGAACCTGGTCACCGCGACCGCCGCGAGGAAGACCACCAGCGCGGAGAGCACCACCACGGACAGCGCGATCACCAGGCTGTTGACGAAGTACCGCCCGAAGCCGTCAACGCTCAGCACCTGGCGGAAGCTCTCCAGGGTGGGGTGGGCCGTCCACGGCCGGGGGTCGAGCGACTGCACCTCGCCCTTCGGCTTGAAGGCCGAGAGCACCATCCAGAAGATCGGGAAGGCGGTGACGACAGCCACCAGGAGGGCGGTGGTGTTGGCGCCGAGGCGCCAGCGGCTACGGGCGTTCACAGTTCGTTCCCCGTCCTGCGCAGCGAGCGGATGTAGAGGACGGTCGGGACGACCAGGACCAGCAGCATGATCACGCCGATGGCCGCGCCCAGCCCGTACTGGGAGGAGGCGAAGGCCTTCTGGTAGGCGTAGACGTTGAGCACGAGGTTCTGGCCGGCGATGCCGCCGCCCTCGGTCATCACATAGATCTGGGTGAAGACCTTGAAGTCCCAGATGACCGACTGGATCACCACGATGGTCAGGATCGGCCGGAGCATCGGGGCGGTGATCCGGCGGAAGGTGGTCCAGGTGTTGGCGCCGTCCAGCGCCGCCGCCTCCAGCACCTCGGCCGGGATCGCCCTGATGCCCGCGTAGAGCGTCACCATGACGAACGGGAAGGAGTGCCAGACGACGACGGCTCCGACGATCAGGAAGGCCGTCCACTTGTCGTAGAACCAGTTGAACTCGTGGAAGCCGTCCAGGCCGATGCCCACCAGGGTCTTGTTGACCAGGCCGAGGTTGGTGTCGAACAGGAAGCTCCACACCGTCGAACCGGTCATCGCCGGCGCCGCCCAGGCCGCCATCGCGGCGGTGGTCAGCACCAGCCGGGGCACCCGGCCCACCCTGGCCAGCAGCACCGCGAGGGTGGCGCCGACGGCCAGGGTGGCGACCACGCAGAACGCGGCGAAGCCGAGCGTCTGCGACAGCACCGACCAGAACTGCCCGTCGCTCAGGATCTTCCGGTAGTTGCCGAGGCCGACGAAACTCGTCGGCACGCCGCCGGAGGCCTGCGCCTGCCCGAAGTTCAGGACGGACAGCAGACCGAGCTGGTAGATCGGATAGGCGACCAGCGGGATCATGACGACCGCCGCCGGCAGCAGGAGCAGCAGTGGGGTACGGCGGGGCGGTCGTGGTGGGTGCGGACACGTGCGGGACCTGCTCTCTGGATTCCCGGGGGCGGGCTCAGCGGGCGGCGAAGGCCGAGGTGATCTGCGTGGCGGCGTCGCCCGAGGCCTTCGCCACGTCCGCCTTGCCGGTGACGACCTGCTGGAGCATGGTCGGGATGACGGACTGCGCGTCGATCTGCGCCCAGGCCTGGTCCAGCGGGACGAAGCGGGTACCGGCCGCGACGGTGTCGGTGAACGGCTTCAGGAAGGCGTCCTTGGCCGCGACCTTGGCGTTGACCGACTTCAGGGTCGGCAGGTTGCCCATCGCGTCGTACATCTGCTCCTGGTAGCCGGGGCCGGCCAGCAGCTGGGCGAACTGCACGGCCAGGGTGCGGTGCTTGGCCGCCTTCATGACGCCGAGGTTGTTGCCGCCGGCGAAGGCGGGGGCGATGGTGCCGGCCTTGGCACCGGGCAGCGGGACGACCGCGTACTTGCCCTTGGCCGCGCCCGCGTCCACCTTGCTGCGGCTGGAGTTGGGCAGGATCGCCATGGCGGCCTTGCCGGCCGCGAACAGGTCGACGGTCTTGCCACCGGTGAGGTCGGCGCACTGCTGCGCCGGGCAGCCGGCCTCGTCGAAGAGGTCCGTGTAGCGCTTCACCCCGGCCTGCGAGGCGGCCGAGTCGATCGCCGCCTTGAACTTGTCGCCGTCCTTGGCGGCGATGTCGCCGCCCGCGTCCCAGACGAAGGGCAGCGCGCCGAAGGTGTACTTGCCGCCGATCGCGATGCCGAAGGTGTCGGAGTGCGCGGCGTGGATCTTCCGGGTGGCGGCGACCAGTTCGTCGTAGGAGGCCGGCGCGGCCAGTCCGGCCTCGGTGAACAGGTCGGTGCGGTAGTACAGCGCGCGCACACCGACCCACCACGGCAGACCGTAGGTCTTGCCGTCGAGCACGGCGGTCTTGGCGATCGCCGGGTCCAGGTCGCCCTTGTCCGCCCACGTGTCGAGGTCGGCGCCGATCTCGGCGAGACCGCCGGCCGCGACGTAGCCGGGCAGGTCGGTGTTGCCGAACTCGACCAGGTCCGGGGCGCTGTTGGGGTCGTTGAACGCGCCCTTCATCTTGGCGGCGCGGGCCGAGGCGTCGGTGTCGATGTAGCTGACGTTGACGGTGACGCCCTGGTGGGCCGTCTGGAACTCGGTGACCGCCTTGGCGACCACCGCCTCCTTGGCGGCGTTGCCGGCCTCGTTGTACAGCCAGACCTGGAGGGTGCCGCTCTTGTCGTCGGCGGCCTTCTCCCCGGCCGGAACGGCGGTGCCGGGTGAACAGGCGGCGGCAAGACAGGTGGCGGCGAGGACGGCGGCCGCGGTGGTCAGTCTGACGATGCGCATGGGTGGGAAGCCTCCCCTCCCGACAGCTGCCGCCGGGACGCGCCGTCGCGGACGGGCACGTCGCAGCAGGCCCTGACCGGGGCCGATGGTGGATGTGGGGGTGGTGACGCGGGTGGGTACGGCAGTGCGGCCGCTCTGACGGGCGGCGTCGCCTGCTCGATGCCAGGGACGTTAGGCGGGGGCGCGGACGCCCAACAAGAGCCGATTCGGGAAGTTTTGCAGTGCACAACGCTGTATCGAAAACGCGGCCCGCATGCCCGTAGGGGGTACGGTTCGACAACCGCCGCAGTCGGACGGCGGAACGAGAGGGGAACGGACCGATGACGGAGCAGACCGCCGCCACCACCGGGAAACCGCGGAAGGCGGCGGGCGAGCGCAACCAGTCGTCGTCGCTGCGCCGCGCGCTGTCCGTCCTCGGCTACGTCCGCGACCACGGCGACGGGCGCGGCGTGCCGCTCGCCCAGCTCGCCGAGGCGCTTGACCTCAACAAGTCGACCGTGCTGCGGCTGACCGGCCCGCTGCTCGACGAGCACCTGCTCGACCGCGACCGGGAGACCGGCTGGTTCCGGCTCGGCCACGGCTCGCTCCGGCTCGGCCAGGCCTACCTCTCCACCCTCGACCTGCGCAGCGTCGCCGCCGAGCACCTGCGCCGCCTCCAGCGCGAGGCCGGCGAGACCGTCCACCTGACCGTCTGGCAGGCGCCCGGCATCGTCTACCTGGACAAGGTCGAGGACGAGACCAACGTCCGGATGGCCTCCCGGGTCGGCAGCCGGGCCCCCGCCTACTGCACCGCCACCGGAAAGGCGATCCTGGCCTGGCTCCCCGAGGAGGCGGTCACCGAGGTGGTCGCGGCCGGGCTGCGCCCGGTCACCGCCTGGACCATCTCCGACGAGCCCCGGCTGCGCGCCGACCTGGCCCGGATCCGCGCCCGCGGCTACTCCATCGACGACCGCGAGAACGAGCCCGAGGTCCGCTGCGTCGCCGCCCCGATCTTCGACCACACCGGCGAGGTCACCGCCGCCCTCTCGATCTCCGGCCTGACCTCCCGGATGACCGCCGCCCGGGTCCGCGCCCTCGGCCCGGTGGTCGCCCAGGTCGGCCTGCGGATCTCCCGCGAACTCGGCTCCGACCGCCCGGTCGGGTGAGGCGAACGGGACCTCTCCGGCATCCGGGCCCGGGAACGCGAACGGGCCCGGTACCTCAGGAGGTACCGGGCCCGTTCGACC
>NZ_JZWY01000802.1:0-875 GCF_000966955.1 Streptomyces sp. NRRL S-495 | reverse complement strand
ACCGCTGACGCCTGACGAGAGATCATTCCCTCGCGACAGGAAGAACAGTACCAGTCCGGAACACCCGCCCGAACCGCAGGAGAACCACCCATGTCCGTCACCACCCCGGCCGAGACCGTCGAGTACGCCCCCGGCCGGTTCCTGGACGTCCACCGCCCGTCGGCCGGCCCCGCCGGGCCCCGGCCCGTGCTCCTCCTCTGGCACGGGAAGGCCCCCGACTCACGCTTCGAACTCGCCCCGCTCGCCCGGGAGGCGGCCGGGCACGGCCTGCTGGTGCTCACCCCGGACTGGCGCTCCGACGCGGAGGACAGCGGCCGCGCCGACCTGCTGGCCTCGCTGAAGTACACCCACCGGCACGCGGCCGACCACGGCGGCGACACCGCGCTCGGCCTCGTCCTGGCCGGCTGGTCGATGTCCGGCCGGGAGGCGATAGCCGTCGCCACCCAGCGCGACCTCGCCGAGGACCGCCGCCCCACGGCGGCCGTCGGCATCGCCTCCAGCTACGCCCGCCCGTCGGTCACCACCGGCGAGGCACCCCTCGCCGCCCTCGCCGACCGGCCCTCCCCCGTCCCGCTGTTCCTGGTCCACGGCACCGGGGACGACCTGGTCCCCGCCGACACCACCCGGGCCCTGGACACCGCCCTGCTGACGCCGGCGGCCGAGTTCCTCCAGCCCGAAACCGACCACGCGGGCGTCATCCTGACCGAGTACGACCCGGCGCTCGGGCACTGCGTCGCCGCCCGCGCACCGCACGCCGTCGAGGCCGGCCGCGCCACCGCCGCCCTGCTGGCCCGCGCCGCCGGGCTCCCGGTCCGCGTCTGACCGGAGCGGGCCCGGAAACGGGCCCGCCTCCCGGTCCGGGGAACGCGAACGGG
>NZ_JZWY01000801.1:0-1837 GCF_000966955.1 Streptomyces sp. NRRL S-495 | reverse complement strand
GTACCAGGTCGGAGCGGGTGCACCGGACCACGAACGGCTGCCGCCGCCGAACCGCCGTGCCATCACAGCTTCATAACGTCACGTCAGCTGAGTGGATGTGACATTGCACATATCACATCATGCTCACCATGAGAAAAGTCATCACCTTACTGTCCGCCGCCACCGCCATCGCCCTCCTCGGCGGCGCCGCCGCCGTCGGCGTCGAGCCCGGGGCCGACGGACTCGACGACCGGAGCGTGCTGTCCGACACCGGGCAGGGCACCCTGGCCTGGAGCTCCTGCGAGGACCCGGCCACGCCGACGCTGCAGTGCGCGATGCTCGACGTGCCGGTCGACTACTCCGACCCGCGCGGCCGGAAGATCAAGATCAAGCTGAACCGGCTCCCCGCCACCGCACCCAAGGACAAGCGCCAGGGCCCGATCCTGCTCAACCCCGGCGGCCCGGGGAACTCCGGCCTCTGGATGCCCGCCTTCATCTCCGGACAGATCCCGGCCGACGTCGCCTCCACCTACGACTGGATCGGCTTCGACCCGCGCGGCACCAACGGCAGCGAGCCCCATGTCGTCTGCGACCCCGACTACTTCGACGCCGAGCGCCCCGACTACCAGGTCGACCAGGGCACCGCGAAGGCCTGGCTGAAGAAGGCCGCCGGCTACGCCTCCGACTGCGCGGCCGACTGGTCCTGGCTGCTCCCCCACATGACCACCGTCGACAACGCCCGCGACATGGACAGCATCCGGCGGGCACTCGGCGAGCCGAAGATCAACTTCTACGGCGGCTCCTGGGGCACCTCGCTCGGCTCCACCTACGGACAGCTGTTCCCGTCCCGGGTGCGCCGGATGGTGCTCGACAGCATCGTCGGCCCGACCACCACCTGGTACGAGCACAACAAGCTCCAGGACAAGGAGCACCAGCGCCGCTTCGAGGCCTTCACGGCCTGGACCGCCAAGGCCGACTCCGTCTACCACCTCGGCACCGACCCCGCCGACATCCAGCGCGCCTACGACCAGGTCGAGGCCGCCCTGCGGACCGACCCGCTGGACGCCGCCCCGGCCGTCGGGAAGATCGGACCGGCCGAGTTCGAGGACACCTTCTACGGCGGCGGCTACAACTTCCTCCGCTGGCCCCGGATGGCCACCGTGCTCTCCGCGTACGTCACCCAGCACGACACCCGGCCGCTCGCCATCGCCTACAACCGCTACGCGGCCCCCGGCACCGACGACGGCTCCTTCCCCGCCTACAACGCGGTCCAGTGCACCGAGAACGCCTGGCCGCGCGACTGGGAGTACTGGAAGAAGGACCAGGCCAAGGTCGACGCCGTCGCGCCCTTCTACACCTATAACAACATGTGGTACAACGCCGCCTGTATGTTCTGGCCCTACGAGGGCAACCGGGCCGGCCGACTGAAGATCACCGGCAAGGGCCTGCCGCCCGTGCTGCTGTTCCAGTCCACCGAGGACGGCGCCACCCCCTACGAGGGCGGGCTCGCCATGCGCGACGCGCTGCCCAGTGCCAAGCTCGTCGTCCAGGACGGCGGCAGCTTCCACGAGATCCTGTTCCACGGCAACGCCTGCCTGGACGACACCTTCACCGCCTACCTCCGCGACGGCAGCCTGCCGAGCGGCAAGGGCCGGATCGCCAAGACCTGCGCCCCCGGCGCCGAGCCCGACCCGGTCTACGTGACCCCGCCCCCGGCCGCCAAGTCCCTCACCGGCGCCACGGGTTCGCCCGACGCCGCCCCGCTCGCCCCGACCGACCCCGAGGCCGTCCGGGGCATGCTCCGCTGACGGGGAACTGAACGGCGAAAACGCGAACGGGCCCGGTACCTGAGGAGGTA
>NZ_JZWY01000800.1:0-11455 GCF_000966955.1 Streptomyces sp. NRRL S-495 | reverse complement strand
ACGCCTGACGGGGGATTCTGTTCGTTTCCCTCGCGACAGGAAGAACACTACCAGGTCAGAACGGGTGTCCGAACCACGGGGAACGGGCGGGTGACTGCGGGTCACTCGTAGACGACGTCCCCGGCGAACGTGAAACCCATCGCGCGAAGCCGCCGCGCCACATCGGCCGGATCATGTTCGCGACCCGCCAGCCGGAGTACGTCCACGAGAGAGACCGGGCGCTCCGGACGTGGTCCCCCGCCGAACTCCGGCACCAACGCCACGGCCTCCTGCAGTGCCGCGATGCCGTCCGGCAACCGGTGGCCCAGGTCGGCAAGCCTGGCCACCACCTCACCGGGCGGCAGACCGGTTTCCGCCGTACACAACAGGACGTGCCAGACGTCCAACGGTTCCCCCGTCCGCAGCCAAGGCGCCTGCCCGCTCTGGAACGCGCTGAGAAGCAGAAGGTCGTCGGAGTACACCGTCTCGGGAAGGAACGAGGGGTCGGCCAGCGGGTGACCGAATTCCGCCAGCCGGTCGGCGACCTGCCGGGGTGACCGGTCCCCCAGCCTGCCGGCGGCTCGCAGGACATGGCCCACCGGCACCGGCTGCCCCGGCGGCAACCAGGGTTCACGCCAGTTCAGGTCCGCACTCAGGATCAGGAGGTCGTCCGGCAGCGCCCGGTCGGGGACCTCGATGCCCTCGGGCACCCGGTAGCCGAGCTCCATGAGCCTGTCGACCACGACTCTCGGCGAACGCTCCCGGAAGTGCGCCACCCACAGGACATGTCCCATCGACACCTGGGCACCGGCCCTTCTCAGCGGCCCTACCGACCCCTCCTCCTCGGCGATGAGCAGCGCCATGTCGTCAGGTACCGGAGCCGACGGTCCACTCGCACCTCCCGCCACACCGTGGCCGAGCTGCGCCAGCCTCGCGATGACAGCCGCCGGTGTGCGGTCGAGCCGCGAAGCAGCCGACAGAACATGCCAGGCCGACACCGCTTCCCCGGTCTCCAGCCACGGACTCCTCTCGTCGAGATCACGACTCAGCACCATCAGGTCGCCTTGTTCGACGTTCGTCGGCGCCACCGGGCCTGTGTAGGCGTGGCCGAGTACCGCCAGATCCCGCACGACGTCACCAGGGCGACGTCCCGTCCGCTGCGCCACGCTCAGCACCTGCCGCAGGGACACCGGACTCCCAGGAGCCAGATCCAGGGCACGCACGAGTCCCACGGCCTCAGGAGACTTCGGGAGTGCCAGCTGCTCCACCGACCCGTCGACGAGGGCATTCAGCCGGTCCACCACCGCTTCCGGTGCGAAGCCCAATTTGTCGGCGGCCGACAGGACATGTCGGAGCGATACGGGCTCCTCCGGGTCGAGCCACGGAGGTTGCCCATCGAGGTCTCGACTGAGGATTCCGAGATCGTTCACGTCGAAGGACTGCGGGAGTCGATGGCCCGCCGGCAACCGGTATCCAAGCTGCGTGAGCCGGACGCCCACCTCACTCGGTGGGCATCCGATCCGCTGTGCCGCAGCCAGAATGTGCCCGAGCGGCACCGGTGCGGCCGGATCCAACCAGTCGGAAATCTCGTTCGATTTGGAGGCCTCGAAACTGCGTGCCCCGTGCAGTTCCCTCGGCTGGAGGACGAACCGGTCGGTCGGCCTGGCCACCGGCATGCCGGTACTGGCTGCTGCCTTCACCCCGGGGATGCCGGAGCCGGCCCACGCCAAGGCCCGCCAGTCCTCGATGTGCCTCGGGACACCGACGAGATTGCCGATCGGATTGGGAACGGGCGCATCACGCAGTCCGAGGAACGCGGCATCCGAAGGGAAGCACCCCACGGCGGTGACGTCCACCTCGTGGCCGCGCACGGCCCACGGCCGGTATCCGGCGTCGACCGCGGACTCGGCAATGGCGTCGGCCAGGAGAGGGTCATGGTCGACCAGTTCCGAGAGCCAGTCGTGGGTGAGGACCCGGCTTTCCTGGCGCAGAAGCGCCGGAATCTGCTCGCGCAGCAGTCCGGCTACGTGGTCGGTGTCGTAACTCAGGACACGGGTGCGGTCGACGGTCAACCTGGGTGCCTGAAGCCCCTTCAGGTCGACCACGGCTCCGAACAGTCGCTCCCCGGCCCAGAGGCCGTCCGAGAGGACGCCGCCCCAGGAACTCACCCACCACATGCCCGGACGCTCCGTGGCGTCCACACGTACCTCGGCCGGCTCAGACCTGTCGGGACCGCCCTGGTCGTCCTCTCCCATGGGCGCGAACGGCGACAGCACACCCGCCTCCCAGACCAGCCGCTCCTCCTGGTCCTCCGCCGTCACGTCGTACGGGGCGATCCACAGCAGCCGCCGCAGCAGATCCGTGCACGACGGCGCCGTCTCCGGATTCCGCAGGTGCAGCCGGACGACGGTCCCCGCGTCGTGGCCCCGTCCCAGGTTGCGGATGCGGAAGACCGACCCCGGGCCGGCGATGTCCACCTGGAGGCGGTCGCCGGGGTGGCCGTCGCGGTCCAGGCGGCAGGTGGTGACCGAGATGTCGTCGGCCATCATGAAGTAGCTCAGCACCCCGATGCCGAAGCGGCTGTTGGGGTGGAACTCAATACCTTCGGCCCGCCAGGCCGCCTGCTCGTCGAGGAACTCGGGCAGGTCGGCGAAGCGCATGCCCGCGTAGGAGAACACCTCGCGCAGTTCGCGCTCGCCCATGCCGATGCCGTTGTCGCGGCACTCCAGATAGGCCTGGCCGCGCTCGTCCACGCCCCGGCGGAAGTCGATCCGGCCCGACCAGGCGGGCACGTGCGGGTCGCGGCGGCGGAGGTAGGTGGTGCGGGCGTCCCGGTAGCGGCAGGCGTCGAGCGCGTTCTGGTACAGCTCGCGGATCGCCAGCGCCTGGTCGCCGTAGAGCTGCTCCCCCATCAGGAGTTCCTGGATCCGGTCGTCCGCGAGCCGGAACCGCAGGTCGGTGGACTCGTAGATGGGCCGCCCCCGCTCGTCCGCGGCGGCGTGGACCTGGTCGGCGGTCGCGTGGACCGGCAGGTCCTGGAGCGGGGCGAGCTGGGGGTCGGCGCCGGCGTGGAGGTCGATCGCGCCCAGCAGGGTGTCCAGCGCGGCGGCGTGCTGGCGGAGCGCCAGGCCCACCGCGGGGTGGTGGCAGGCGGCGGTGAGCACCCTGGTCCGGCCGCGCGGGTCCCAGCGGGCGCCCTGGATCGTCCCGTGCAGTTCGGCGAGGTCGACCGCGTACGAGATGCCCAGGTGCTCCACCACGACGTCCGGCAGCCGCAACGGGTCGACGGCCAGTTGGTGCGCGACCGCGAGCAGCGCGCCGAGCAGTTCCTCCCGGACGTACTGCTCCGCCTCGGTGGCGCCGGCCAGTTGGCGGACCGGACGGATCGCGGTGGTGTCGTAGGAGGTCCGGAGCGAGCGCAGCAGGCTCGGGAGGGCGTCCAGGGCGAACAGTTCGGCGACCAGATCCCGGTCACCGGGTGCCGTGAGGTGCTCGGTGAGCGCGCCGACCGGTCCGCACAGGCCGGTCAGGACCTTCTCGTGGTGGCCGCCCGGCCTGCCTGCCAGCCACTGGCGGAACAGCCACCAGGCGATGCCCGCCGCCCCCGCCGCGTCGCCGCCGCGCTCGGCCTGGGCGGCGCGCCGGACCAGCCTCGCCCGGCCCGTGACGAACTGCTCGTAACCGGCCCGGAGCGGGGAGGGAGCAGCAGCCGGTGCGGCCGACGTCGCCAGGTCGGTGGGCCCGACCGACAGCGCCTCGACCGCGACCCGGTTCGCGCAGGCCACATGGGCGAAGGGCGCGGCCACCAGGAGCGCCGCCTCGGCCGGGGCGAGCGCCAGCTTCTCGGCGTTGAGCACCTTCGACAGCAGCCAGCCCAGCCGGCCGGACATCCGCTCGGCGAGGTCGGTCAGCCGCCACGGGTCGTCGGCAAGGGCCCGGTCGTCGGCGGCCGCCAGCGGGGCGAACCGCTCGACCAGGGCGGTCACGGCCGTGCGCATCGCCTCGGCGCCGGGGCCGTCGGCCACCTGCCGCCAGGCCGGGTGCTCCCGGGCCCGGACCACCCAGGGGTGCTCCCCCGCCGCACCCGCGGGCTCGCGGTCCGGCCGCTCGAACAGGACGAAGCCGTCGAGCTCACTCTCGGTGCGGACCCTGACCTGCTGGCGCGGGCACTCGTGTTCGCTCGTGAGCGCGTCCACGGCCGTCTGGAGCTGCTCGTGGAGGTCGGCGAGGGTGCTCGGGCCGGTCTCGCTCGCCACCACGGTGCTGAGCGCCCGCGAGAAGAGGCTGAACGTGGTCCCGCCCGCCGTGGCGTAGCGGGCGCGTTCGCCGGGCGAGCAGGCGTAGACGTGGCAGTAGTGCCGTCGCCCGACCCGGCGGACTTTCGCCTCGGACCAGCCGACGGCATTGCTCGGCGCCATCTCCCGCATGACGATGCCTTCGCGGCAGGCGTCGACGAGGACGGCCACGTCGCCGGCCAGGCTCTGTTCGACGTACGGGGCGAAGTCGAGCGCCAGGCACTTGCCGCGGAAGTCCCGGGCGCTGGTGAGCGCTCCCCTGGGGACCAGGTAGTCCGTGCCGTCGTGGTGGATGCCGTGGCCGCTGAGGTAGACCAGCAGCGTCTGGCCGGCGGTGGCCTGCTGGAAGAAGGTCTCGACGGCGGCGTCGATGCTCTCCCGGTCCGTCTCGTCGGGCTCGTGGACGACCACCTCGTAGCCGGCCGAGGACAGCGCCTCCTCCAGTTCGGCGAGGTCGTCCCGGACGAACGGGAGGTCGGTGATGTGCTCGTCGCGGTATTTCGGCACGCCGATCAGCAGTGCCCGGAAGGATCCCTTCATCGTCCGCTCGTCGTCCGCGCCGGCGGGTCGATCGTCACGACCGCATGCTTCGCCTGCTCGACCAACGCGTTCCCCATCCCCAGCGGCTGTCAGCGAGATGACACATCATAGGTCGGCCCGCCGGGGCCTTCGGGTCGTCAGGTCGTCGGGCTGTCGCCTTGTTGGACTGTCGGGTCGTCAGGCCGCGAGGTCGTAGCGCCTGCCCGGGCGCCGGCCGCGCGGAGCCGTGAGGAGGGCGGCGGTGAGGGCGGCCGCGCCGAGGAGGAGGACGTGGGCGGCCTCGACGGCCGGGGCGGTGAGGTCGAGGGCACCGTGCCGGTGTTCGACGAAGCCGTTGTGGAAGAGCCAGGCCGCCGGTCCGATCAGCGGGGCGGCGGAGGGGCGGGAGCGGCCGCCGACGGCGGCGCAGAGGGCGGCGTAGGCGGCGAGCGCGACCCAGGTGGGACGGAGCTCGCCGAGGACGGCGAGGGCGGGCAGCAGCGCGGCGGAGGTGGTGAGGGCAATCGCGGCGGACATCGAGGGAGCGAGACGGGCGGTCACACCGTCACCGTCAGCCGGGTCCGGGGGTGGCGCTCCATGGCCTCCAGTTCGCGCTGGAGCGGCGGTTTCGGGACGGCCAGCACCGGGCACGCGGCGTGCCGCACGCAGTAGGCGGTGATCGACGGGTGCAGGGTCCGGGCGAGCAGGCCGCGGGGGCCGGCGCCGAGGACGAGCAGGTCGTCCGGCCGGTCGGCGCAGCGGACCAGGGCCTGCCCGGTCTCGCCGCGGACGGCGACGCTGCGCAGCCGCACGCCCGGCCAGGTGCCGCCGAAGGCCTGGTCGAGGGCCTCGCGCAGCCGGGTCGCGGCCGCGTCGCGGCAGGCGGAGAGGAGCGGCGGGCAGGGCGCCCGGCGGTAGCCGAACTCGCCGCCGACCGGGGTCCAGCAGTGCACGGCGAGCACCTCGGCGTCGAGCCGGCGGGCCTCGGCGACGGCGCGGTGCAGGGCGGCGAGGCTGCCGAGCGAGCCGCTGACGCCGACCACGATCCGGCCTCGGCCGTCGTCCTCCGGCGCCCCCGATTCGTTGGGGAGGGCTGTCGGCTCGTCCGCCATGGCGCTGTCCGTCCTTCCGACCGGTCACCGGTCGCTGATGACCGGTGTCGTCGGTGCCAGCCAAGCCCGGCGGAGGGGGGAAGGGCGGTTCGTTGACGGAGCTCTGACGCGGGCGGGGCCGGTCCGTACGGGTTCCTGACGCCGGGGCGGTCGGGTGGGGGCAGGCTTTCAGGCGGTCGGCGGTGCGTCGGCCGGTGCCGGTGCCGCCGCCGGTGCGTCGGCCGGGGTGTCGGCCTCCCAGAGCTCGGCGAACAGCCGGTCCAACCGCTCCTCGCCGACCGGCGGTACGGGCAGCGGGTGGGTGGCCCGGGTGCGGAAGCCGTCGAGCAGCAGCGCGAGGTAGCGGCGCCACAGGTCGGCGCGCAGTTCGGTGGCCACGGGCAGGGACCGGCAGAGCGCGCCGAACATGAACAGCAGGTCCACGGTGGCGATGTCGGCGCGCATGGTGCCCTGCTGCTGCGCGCGGGCGACCAGGGAGCCGACCGTCGCGGCGTTGCGCCGGCTGGTCCCGAGCAGTCCGGGGACAGTCGGGACAGCCCGGGTGACCAGGTCGTTGATCCCCCGGTCCGCGGCGACCAGTTCGAGGATCCGCTCGAAGTAGCCCTCGATCGCGCTCCAGGCGTCCTCGGTGGCCAGCGCCTCCTCCGCGGCTTCGGCGAGCAGGTTCGCGGCGTTCGCGAAGACCTCGCCGACCAGGGCGTGGCGGGTCGGGAAGTGCCGGTAGAGGGTGGCGTTGCCGACGCCCGCCTCCTTGGCGATCTGGTCGAGCGGGACGTCCAGCCCGTGCCGCGCGAACAGGTCGCGGGCGGTGGCGAGCAGGAGGTCGCGGTTGCGCCGCGCGTCGAGCCGCAACCGCGTGGGGGGACGAGGACCGTCACCGGGACCACTGGAACTGCCGGGACCGCCGGGACCGCCGATGCCCGTCCTGCTCACTGCCATGCCCCGACCCTAACAACGCGGGAGGCCGCCGCCCGCCCGGCCCCGGGCGGGCGGCCGGGACACCACCGGAGGAAGAACAGGTGGTGGCGGCGGAGGCGGAGGACCGGGGTTGACCTGCGGTGACGCCGGGCGTCCCAGGGGACTGGGGGCTTTCGGGCGCCGGTTGGGCGGCGCCAGGATGCCGGTGATCGCACACGCGGCCCGGCGACGAGCCGGGCGTGCTGGTCCCTCGCGCGATCAACAGGGTCCCCGCGGTGGACCAGGTGAACCGCCGGATCAACCTCCCGTTCGCGAGCAGCCCCTTCGGGTACGTCCTGAGCAACACGGTGCGCAGCGCCGACTGGTACAGCACGGACGCGCACGGTAACGCGCTGCGTGCCCTGTTCGGCCCGACCGGGTGGATCTGCCGGTTCAACGGCGGCGCCCCGGCCGTCCGGAGCTACGGCTTCCTCACGCTGTCGCCCGGTGCCTGCGGCGCGGTCGTGCACATCTGAGCCGCCGGACCGCCGCCGGCCCCGGGCGCGGTGGTCCGTGCCCGGGGCCGAAGGTGTCGCGGTCAGCGCCGGGCGCCCGGGCGGAGCCAGACGGCCCAGGTGAGGGCGGAGCAGCACAGGTAGGCGACGAGGAAGGCCAGGTAGGCGTCGTCGCCGTTGCCGCTGCCGAGGAAGGACTGCCGGAAGGCCAGGTTGACCAGCACCCCGCCGAAGGCGCCGATCGCGCCGGCCAGTCCGATCAGCGCGGCGGTGCGGCGGCGGGCGGTGGCCTCGGCGGCGGCCGGGTCGGCACCGTCGGCGACGGCGAGGCGGGCCCGGCCCTCGTAGTGGGCGGGGATCATCTTGTACGTCGAGCCGTTGCCGATGCCGCTGAGGACGAAGAGCGCGATGAAGCCCGAGAGGAAGAGCGGCAGCGATCCGGCCCGGGAGGCGGCCAGGACGACGGCGGTGCCGGCGCCCATCGCGACGAAGGTGACCAGGGTGACCCAGGGGCCGCCCCAGCGGTCGGCGAGCCGGCCGCCGACGGGCCGCAGCAGGGAGCCGAGCAGCGGACCGAGGAAGGTGAGCGCGGCGGCCTTGACCGGGGTGTCGAAGCGGTCGTGGAACTGCACCTGGAGCACCTGGCCGAAGGCGAACCCGAAGCCGATGAACGAGCCGAAGGTGCCGATGTACAGGGTGGAGACGGCCCAGCCGTAGGGGTCGCGGGCGACCTCGCGCAGCGAGCGGTCGGCGGGTGCGCCGGGCTCCCGGGGCGCGGTCGGCAGGTTGTCCATCCGGCCCCAGGCGAGGGCGGCGGCGGCCAGGATCAGCGGCAGGTAGATCAGCGGCAGCAGCCGGGGGTGGGCGGCGCCGGCGGTGGCGAGCACCAGCAGGCCGAGCAGTTGCACGGCGGGGACGCCGAGGTTGCCGCCGCCGGCGTTGATGCCGAGGGCCCAGCCCTTGAGGCGGTGCGGGTAGAAGGAGTTGATGTTGGCCATCGAGGAGGCGAAGTTGCCGCCGCCGACACCGGCGACGCAGGCCACCGCGAGCAGGGTGCCGTAGGAGACGCCGGGGGTGAGGACGAGCGCCGCCAGGCCGGTCGGGACCAGCAGCAGCAGGGCGCTGACGACCGTCCAGGTGCGGCCGCCGAACCGGGCGACGGCGTAGGTGTACGGCAGCCGGAGCAGACCGCCGAGCGCGGTGGGGAGGGCGGTCAGGGTGAACTTGCCGGCCGGGTCGATGTGGTACTCCGGGCCGAGGAAGAGCACCAGGACGGACCACAGGCTCCAGACCGAGAAGCCTATGTGCTCGGAGAGGACGGACAGAATCAGGTTGCGGCGGGCCGTGCGGGCACCGGTGCGCTCCCAGAACTCGCGGTCCTCCGGGTCCCAGTGGGTGAGGGTGGGGGCGCCGGCCGTCCGCCGGGCCGGGCGGGTGCCGAGGGCGGTGGTCATGCCCGCTCCTCCTTCCAGGAGTTCCGAGGATTCGGGGAGTCGGTCGCCGCGGCGCGGACCGGCCACCGGCGGAGCACCGCGGGGGTGCCGTCGGGGGCGGTGTCCTCGTCCAGGCAGCGGCCGTCGGTGAGGTCGAAGGTCTGCTTGTACATCGGCGAGGCGAGGGTCGGCCGGCCCGCGCGGCTGCCGAGCAGGCCGCGGGAGAGCACGTGCGCGCCGCTGAACGGGTCGCGGTTGTCGACGGCGTACAGCGCGCCGGAGCGGTCGACGAACAGGGCCACCTGGGTGTCGGTGGGGGGCAGCAGGACGGCGACGCCGCGGCCCGGTTGCAGGTCGTCGAGGCTGCAGACGGGCTGCCAGCGGGTGCCGTCGTGGATCTCCACGGTCACTTGGCGAGCACCTCCAGTCGGGGGCCGGCCACGAGGACCGGGGCGGGGGCGGGGGCGGGGAGGACGTGGCCGTCCTCGTCGGGGCGGGCGGGGCGGATCTGGCCGCGTTCGGGGACGAAGGTGACGGCCGGGTCGGGGGTACCGGGGGCGTTGACGAAGGAGGCGAAGCGGCGGAGCCGGTCCGGGTCGGCCAGCGTAGCGGCCCACTCGTCCTGGTAGGAATGGATGTGGCGGGCCATCAGGGCGTCGAGTTCGGAGGCGATGCCGAGCGCGTCGTCGAGGACGACCGCGCGCAGGTGGTCGAGGCCGCCGTCGAGCCGCTCCAGCCAGACCGAGGTGCGCTCCAGCCGGTCGGCGGTCCGGATGTAGAACATCAGGTAGCGGTCGATGGTGCGGATCAGCGTCTCGCGGTCCAGGTCGGCGGCGAGCAGGTCGGCGTGCCGGGGCGTCATGCCGCCGTTGCCGCCCACGTAGAGGTTCCAGCCGGCGGAGGTGGCGATGACGCCGAAGTCCTTGCTCCGGGCCTCGGCGCACTCGCGGGCGCAGCCGGAGACCGCCGACTTGAGCTTGTGCGGGGAGCGCAGCCCCCGGTAGCGCAGCTCCAGTTCGATGGCGAGGCCGACCGAGTCCTGGACGCCGTAGCGGCACCAGGTCTCGCCGACGCAGGACTTCACGGTGCGCAGCGCCTTGCCGTAGGCGTGCCCGGACTCGAAGCCGGCGTCCACCAATCGGGCCCAGATGGCGGGGAGTTGGTCGACGCCGGCGCCGAACAGGTCGATCCGCTGGCCGCCGGTGATCTTGGTGTAGAGGCCGAAGTCGCGGGCCACCTCGCCGATCGCGATCAGGCCCTCCGGGGTGATCTCGCCGCCGGGCACCCGGGGCACCACCGAATAGGAGCCGTTGCGCTGGAGGTTGGCCAGGAAGTGGTCGTTGGAGTCCTGGAGGGCGGCCTGTTCACCGTCCAGGATGTGGCCGTTGGAGAGGCTGGCCAGGATCGAGGCGACGGTCGGCTTGCAGATGTCGCAGCCCTCGCCGGTGCCGTGCCGGTCGACCAGCGCGGAGAAGGTGGTGATGCCGGTGACCAGGACGATCTCGTACAACTCGGCGCGGCTCTGCGGGAAGTGCTCGCACAGGCCGGTCCCGACCTCGGCCCCCGCGGCGGCGAGTTCCTCGGTGACGACGGTGGTGACCTGCTTGAGGCAGCTGCCGCAGCCGCTGCCGGCCCGGGTGCACTTCCTGACCTCGGCGGCGCTGCCGGCGCCCTGCTCCCGGACGGCGGCGCGCACGGCGCCCTGGGTGACGTTGTGGCAGGAGCAGAGCACCGCGTCGTCGGGCAGCGCGATCGGGCCGGCGGCGGCGGATCCGGCGGGCAGCACCAGCTGTTCGGGCGGGACGGTGAGCGGCCGGCCGGCCGTCGCCAGCGGGCGCAGGGTGCCGTAGGCGTCGGTGTCGCCGACCAGGACACCGCCGAGCAGGGCCCCGTCGGTGCCGATCACCAGCTTGCGGTAGACGCCCAGCCGGCCGTCGCTGTAGAGCACGTCGAGCGCGCCCTCGGCGGTGCCGTGCGGGTCGCCGAAGCTGGCGACGTCGACGCCGAGCAGCTTGAGCTTGGTCGAGGTGTCGGCGCCGGTGAAGCCGGGGCCGGGGCGGCCGGCGAGTTCGCGGGCCGCCGTCTCGGCCATCTGGTAGCCGGGGGCGACCAGTCCGTAGACCCGGCCGTCGGCGGCCTGGGCGCACTCGCCGATGGCGAGGACGGCCGGGTCCTCGGTGCGGCAGCGCTCGTCGACCACGATGCCGCCGCGCGGGCCGACGGCCAGGCCGCAGTCCCGGGCGAGCCCGTCGCGGGGGCGGACGCCGGCCGAGAACACCACCAGGTCGGCGGCGAGTTCGCGGCCGTCGGAGAGGAGCAGGCCGCGCACCGCGCCGTCCGGGCCGGTGGCGATCCCGCTCGCGGCGGCCGCGGTGTGGACGGTGACGCCGAGCTCCTCGATCTTGCGGCGGAGCAGTTCGCCACCGCCCTCGTCGACCTGGACGGCCATCAGACGGGGGGCGAACTCGACCACATGGGTGGTGAGTCCCATCGCCCGCAGCGCGCCGGCCGCCTCCAGGCCGAGCAGGCCGCCGCCGACCACGATGCCGGTACCGCCGCCCGCCACCACGGCCTTCGTCGCGTCGGCCCGGATCGCGTCGAGGTCCTCGACGGTGCGGTAGACGTGGCAGCCGACGGCGTCCCGGCCGGGCACGGGCGGCACGAACGGGGCCGAGCCGGTGGCCAGCACCAGGTCGTCGTACCGC
>NZ_JZWY01000812.1:0-2591 GCF_000966955.1 Streptomyces sp. NRRL S-495 | reverse complement strand
GGAGGGGGGCGGCCGGTCAGCCCGCGGCGGCGTCCGGACGGCGCTCGTCGACCAGCCGGGCCACCGCGCGCAGATCGGGCTGGCGCAGCAGCAGAGGGGCCCGCAGCCGGACCCCGAACTCCTCCTCCAGGGCGGCGAGCAGCCGCGCGGCGGTGACCGAAGTCCCGCCCGCGTTCAGGAAGTTGTCCGAGGGGTCGAGGTCGGTCCGGCCGAGCAGGCCGGCGCAGATCCGGAGCACCGTCCGCTCGGTCGGCGTGGCGGCCCCGTCGGCCCCGGAGCCGGCGGAGCGCTCGGCGCCCTGCTGGGCCTCGGCCTCCTCCGCCTTGAGCAGCGCGGCCCGGTCGATCTTGCCGTTGGCGTCCAGCGGGAAGCCGTCGACCAGCCGCAGGACGCTCGGCACCGCCTGCTCGGGCAGCCAGGACCGCACCGCCGCCAGCAGTTCGGCGCCGTCCACCGGGGCGCCCTCGGTCACGGGCTGGGCGAAGGCGAGCAGTTGGGCGCCGCCCACCGGGGCCGGGCGGGCCACCACGGCGGCGCGCCGCACCCGGGGGTCGCGCTCCAGGGCGGCCTCGACCTCGGCCGGTTCGATCCGCACGCCGCTGACCTTGACCTGGTCGTCCAGCCGGCCGAGGAACTCCAGCACCCCGTCCGCGCGCATCAGCACCCGGTCGCCGGTGCGGTAGACCCGGTCGGTGCCGTCGAGGTCGTCGGGCGCGGAGACGAAGCGCTCGGCGGTCAGCTCCGCGTCGAGGTAGCCGATGGCCAGGCCCTGGCCGCCGATCCGCAGTTCGCCGGCCTCGCCGCGCGGCAGCGGGCGGCCGTTCTCGTCGGCGACCAGGACGATCGCGCCGGGGACGGGCCGGCCGATCGGCGGCGCCCCGGTGCCGTGCTCGGCGCCCGGAGCCATGCTGTGCACGGTGGTGGTGACGGTCGCCTCGGCCGGGCCGTAGGCGTTGTGGACGGTCGCGGTGACGTCCGGGCCGGGGGTGCGGCGCAGCCGGTCGCCGCCGACGGTGAGGTGGCGCAGCGGCAGGTCGGCGGGCCAGGGCCGGTCGAGGACCGGCTCGGCGAGCGGGGTGGGCAGCACGCCGACGGTGATGCCGGCAGTGCGCCACCAGTCGGTGAGCGCGGCCGGGTCCCAGCGGACGGCCTCGGGGGCGACGCAGAGCGCCGCGCCGGAGGTGAGGCCGGCCCACAGCTCCATCAGGTGCGGGTCGAAGGCGACGCCGATGATCAGGCTGTGCCGGTCGCCCGGGCCGAGGCCGGTCAGTTCGCGGTACCAGGTGAGCAGGGCGCCGAGCGCGGTCTGGCCGACGGCGACGGCCTTCGGCAGGCCGGTGGAGCCGGAGGTGAGCACGGTGTACTGGGTGCCCTTGGGGGCGCGGACGGCGCCCGCGCCGTCGCTCTCCTCGGCGAAGGCGGCCACGATCCCGGTCGCGCCGGGGGCGGTGACCGGGTGGTGCCGGCCGTCCCGGTGGGCGGGCGGCAGCAGCGCCGGGTCCCCGATCAGGCAGGCGGGGCGCAGCTGTTCGGCGACGGCCCGGAGCCGGCGCTCGCCGGGGCGCGGGCCGAGCGGCAGGTGGACGGCGCCGAGCCGGGCGACGGCCAGGGTGGCGGCGACCAGGGCGGCGGAGTGGTCGAGGCAGAGGCCGACCAGGTCGCCGGGGCGGACCCGCCCGGCCAGCTGCCCGGCGATCCCGTCGGCGAGACGGTCGAGTTCGGCGTAGCTCAGGGTGAGCCCGCCGTCGATCAGCGCGGGCGCGTGCGGGGTGCGGCGGGCCCAGCTGGTGAAGAGGTCGAGCACGGCGCCGTCGCGGTGCGGGCGGCCGTAGGCGACGGAGAGGCCGGGCAGGAGGCCGGGCAGGGGCCGGTCCTGGATGGTGGTCATGACGGGGTCCTCCGGACGTCGATGGATGGTCGGTACGGGTCAGCCCAGGCCCATGGCCCGGGCCACGATCACCTTCTGGACCTCGGAGGTCCCTTCGATGATGGTGGTCATCCGGACGTAGCGGTAGAGGTACTCCAGCGGGTGGCCCCGCACCCAGCCCGTGGCGCCGTGCACCTGGAGCGCGCGGTCGACGGCCCGGACGGCGGTCTCGGAGGAGGTCAGCTTGGCGAGCGCGGCGTTCTCGGGCGCCTCGGTGCCCTCGTCGACGAGCCGGGCGCAGGCGAGGGTGAGCAGCTTGGCGGCCTCGACCTCGGCGCGGGTGCGGACCAGGTGGTCCTGGATGTGCTGGTAGTCGCCGATCGGCTGCCCGAAGGCCTGCCGCTCGCGGGCGTACTCGACACCGAGCCGCAGCGCGTACTCGGCGATGCCGTCGCACATCGCGGCGACCACCAGTCGGCCCCGGGAGAGGCTGTCCATGGCGAGCCCGGTGGCGGCGCCGATGCCGTCCTCGCCGCCGATCACCGCGGCCGCCGGGGCGTGCAGCCGGTCGAGCACCAGCTCGAACAGCGGCTCCCCGGACATGCCCTCGTAGCGCTGGCCGATGCGCAGCCCGGGGTGGTCCATCGGGAGGACGAAGGCGGTGGCGCCGGCGGTCGGACCGGCTCCGTCGCCGAGGTCGGTGGCGGCTACCACGAGCGCGAGG
>NZ_JZWY01000811.1:0-6273 GCF_000966955.1 Streptomyces sp. NRRL S-495 | reverse complement strand
GGCGTTGCTGACGAAGGTCTTGCGGCCGTTCAGCAGCCAGCCGTCGCCGTCGCGGACGGCGGTGGTGGTGAGCCGGAACGCGTCGGAGCCGGCCTGGGGTTCGGTGAGCGCCAGGCAGCGGGTGCGCTCGCCGCGGACCAGCGGGACCAGGTGGCGCTCGATCTGCTCGGGGGTGCCGTGCCGCAGCAGCGGGCTGGGCCCGTCGGAGCCGGCCAGCGCGTAGGGGGCGAGCGGGCAGCCGCTGCGCCCGGCGGCGTGGTGGAGCAGGACGACGGCGGTGAACGGCATGCCGGAGCCGCCGAGTTCCTCCGGGTAGTCGCCGGCGTAGAAGCCGAGGGCGGCGGAGCGCTTGCGGACGTAGGTCCGCAGGTCGGCCGGCGGCTGTTCGGCGGACTCGGCCAACTCGGCCGCGAGCGGTTCGAGTTCGCGGCGGACGAAGCTCTCGAAGGCGGCCACGAGTTCGCGGTGCTCGGCCTCCAGGACGGCGGAGGGCGCGGAGAGGCCGGTGCCGGTGGCGGGACGGGCGGCGGGACGGGCGGCGGCGGGGCCGGGGGCGGTGAGGGTCACTGCTGGGCTCCGGTGAGGGCGCGGGCCTGGTCGGCCAGGACGGGGTGCTGGAAGAGGGTGCGCAGCGGGGGCCGGTTGCCGAGGCGCGGCTCCAGCCAGGCGGCGAGCCGGGCGGCGAGCAGCGAGTGGCCGCCGACCTCGAAGAAGTGCGAGTCCGGGGCGAACCGGTCGTGGCCGAGCACCTCCCGCCAGGCTTCGGCGATCAGCAGCTGGGCGGGGTCGGTGAAGGCCGACGGGGCCGCCTCCGGCGGGGCGCCCACGGGTGCCTCGGCGGCCAGCCGGGCGAGGGCCGTCCGGTCCGGCTTGCCGCCGGGCAGCAGCGGCATGGCGTCGAGCGCGGTCCAGCTCGCCGGGACCAGACCGGC
This sequence comes from Streptomyces sp. NRRL S-495, assembly GCF_000966955.1. Classification (NCBI taxonomy): domain Bacteria; kingdom Bacillati; phylum Actinomycetota; class Actinomycetes; order Kitasatosporales; family Streptomycetaceae; genus Streptomyces; species Streptomyces sp. NRRL S-495. Next base: position 5,341 of record NZ_JZWY01000811.1, on the reverse strand, counting down.
GGGCAGCCGGCGGGCCAGGGCCGCGTGCAGGGCGGCCTGGTCGGGCTGCGGGCCGCCGTCGAGGAAGCCGAGCAGACGCGGTCCGGCGCTGTCGTCCTGGTGCAGCAGGACGGCGCAGGAGCGGCCGCCGAGTTCGGCGGAGGCGGCGGCCTCGATCTCCTCCAGCTCGATCCGGAAGCCGCGCAGCTTGACCTGGTTGTCCTGGCGGCCGAGGAAGCGCAGCTGTCCGTCGAGGTCCCGGTAGCCCCGGTCGCCGGTGCGGTAGACGCGTTCGCCGCCGAGGGCCGGGACGGCCGGGAAGCGGGCCTCGGTTACCGCCGGCAGGCCGAGGTAGCCCTCGGCCAGGGCCACTCGGCTGGCCGCCGGTGTCCAGGACGTGCATCCGGACGCCGGGGAGTTCGGTGCCGAGCGGGATCTCGGCGGTGTCGTCGATCCCGTCGGCGTCGGCGGCGGCGATCCCGTCGGCGGCGTCGGCGTCGGCGGCGGCCGTGCCCTCGGTGGCGGCGGCGACCGGGGCCAGGTCGGCCTCGGTGAGCTCGTGCACGGTGGAGGTGACGGTGGCCTCGGTGACGCCGTAGGCGTTGAGGACGGTGACGGCGGTGCCCTCGGTCAGCCCGCGCAGGGCCCGGGCCGGCAGCCGCTCGCCGCCGAGGACGAGCAAGCGCGGCGCCCAGCGGCCGTCCGCCAGCGCCTCGCGGAGGTCCTCGCGGACGGCGAGCGCGTAACTGGTCGGCAGATTGGCGACGGTGACGCCGCGGGCGGCCAGGACGGCGACCAGCTCGGGCCCGGTCGGGACCTCGCGCTGCGGCAGTACCAGGGCGGCGCCGGCCACCAGCGAGGGCAGCACCTCCTCCAGGGCCACGTCGAAGGACGGCCGGGCGAACAGCAGCACCCGGTCGGTCGGGCCCAGGCCGTAGCGGGCGGTCACGGCGGTCAGGTACCGGGCCAGCGCGGTCCGGCCGACCAGGACCGGCTTGGGCACACCGGTGGAGCCGGAGGTGTGGATCACATAGGCGGCGCCGTCGAGCACGGCGGCCGGGCGGGCCGCGGGGAAGGCCGGGCCGTCCAGCAGCGCCGGGGTGGTGTCGGCGGGCAGGGCGAGGGCGCTCTGCCGGGTGGCCAGCACCAGGGCCGGGGCGAGCCGCTCCAGCAGCAGGGCCAGCCTGGCCTGCGGGTCCTCGGCGGAGAGCGGCGCGTACACCGCGCCGAGGCGCAGGCAGGCGAGCAGGGCGACGACGCTGTCGACGCCGCGCGGCAGCACGGTGGCGACCGGCTGCCCGGGGGTCACCCCCGCAGCACGCAGGCGCTCGACCAGCTCGCCGACCCGGCGGTCGAGGTCGCCGTAGCTCAGCCGCTCGGAACCGGCGAGCAGGGCGAGCGCGGTGGGGTCGTGGACGGCGGCCGGGTCGAGGCCGGCCGGCTCGGGCAGCACCTCGGCGTCGGCATCGGCGTCGGCGTCGGCATCCAGGTCGGCGCCGGCCGTGGCGGGCGCCGCCGCGAGGTCGGCGAGCAGGGCGTCCGGGCCGTCGAGATAGCCGCGCAGCAGGTCGAGCAGCCGCTCGGACAGCAGGGTGGCGATCTTCTCGCCGAACAGGTCGGCGTCGTAGTCCCAGACCAGGGTCATCCCGGCCGCGCCGTGCTTCTCGCCGACCACCCGGCGGTCGTCGGGCAGCAGGACGAGGTCCAGGTCGAAGCGGGTGGTGCCGGTGTTGAAGCCCTCGTAGAGCGAGACCTCCAGGCCGGGGGCCTGCACATCGGGCAGCGGCGCGTCGTGCGCGCTGAACATCACACTGAACAGCGGGTTGTCGGCGCCGCTGGTGTGCCGGCCGAGTGCGCGCGTCAACTCCTGCACCGGCACGTCCTGGTGGGGCAGCGCGCGGAACAGCACATCGGTCACCTCGTCCACCGCCTCGGTGCCCGGCGCGGCCGGGTCCAGCCGCAGACGCAGCGGCACGGTGTTGACGAACATCCCGACGGTGCCCTCGAAGCCGGGCGGCCGGTTGCCGACGGCGGTGCCGACCATCAGTTCCTGGTGGCCGCTGTGCCGGCGCAGCAGTTCGGCGAAGAGGGTGAGCAGGGTGGAGAACGGGGTGTGGCCGTCGGTCTTGGCCCGCTCGCGCAGCCGCTCGGCGAGGTCGGCGCCGATCGACTGGCGCAGCTGGCCGCCGCGGTGGCGGCGGCGGGCGCCGGGACGGGCCAGGCCCGGCAGCGAGAGGTCGAGCGGGGCGTCCGCCAACTCCTGCTTCCAGAAGGCGAGTCCGCTCTCACGACCGGCGTCCCGGACGGCTTCGGCGGCGTGCACGTGCTCCTCGTAGGAGGGCGCGGCGGGCAGGCTGACGGCGTCGGCCTCGCCGAGGACGTGGGCGCGGTAGACGGTGAAGAGGTCGCGGAGCAGGATCGCGAACGAGTGGCCGTCGTGGACGAGGTGGTGCTCGACGTGGATCAGCCGGTGGTGGTCGTCGCCGATCCGGACCAGGTGCCAGCGCAGCAGCGGGGCGTCGGTGGTGTCCAGCGGCTCCTCGGCCTCGGCGGCCAGCAGGGTCCGGAACGCGGCCTCGGGGTCGGCCTCGGCGCTCAGGTCGCTGGTGCGCAGCCGCGGCTCCGTCCGGGTGCCGACCCGCTGGAGCGGCAACCCCTCGGCGCGGGTGACCAGTTCGAGCCGCAGGCCGGGGTGGTGGGCGAGCACGGCGGTGAGGCCGGCCCGGAGCGCGTCGGTGTCGAGCGGCCCCCAGAGATCGAGGGCGGCGGTGAAGTTGTAGGCACGACTGCCGGGCTGCATCTGCTCGTGCAGCCAGACGATCTCCTGCGAGGAGGAGAGTGCGAACATGGGCAACTCCCAGGTTGTGTCGGGTGGTTGATTCGGTTCGACAGCTCGGGGCGGGCGGCGTGGGGCCTGCCCCGGGCCGGGACCCGCCGGGGGTGGTGGCGGGCCCGGCGGGGTGGGTCGGGGTGTCGGGACGGGTCGGGGTGGTCGTGCCGGACCGGCCGGCGGCGTGGCGGCCGGCGAGTGGAGCGGTCCGGGGGTCTCGGGGCGGCTCGGGGCGGTGGAGGCTCGGGGCGGCGGAACGACCCGGCGGGTCAGGCCCCGGTGCCGAGGTGGTGGCGCAGGGTCGCGAGCAGCGTCGCGAAGGCCGCCTCCGCCGCGGCGTCCGAGTAGCGCTCGCGGTCCCAGGCCAGCCGGACCAGGAGGTCCTCGCCGTGCGAGGCGGAGACCGCGATCGGCGCGGCGAGCGGACGGCCCGCGAGATGGACCTCGCGGCCGGCGGCCCCGCCCAGCACCAGCGGGGGCCTGCGGTGCAGGTCCTCGAAGGTGAGCAGTCCGTCGAGCGCGCCGGACCAGCTCGCCCCGGCGGAACGGGCCGCGCGCACCACCTCGTCGTACGGGGTGTCCGCGTGGTCGAGGTCGTCCCACCAGTCGGCGCCGAGCGCGTCGAGCGGGCGGGGCGGGCCGGGCGGCGCGGGGTGGACCAGGGTGTTGAGGAAGCAGCCGAGCACCGGCGCGGTGTCGGCGGGACGGCCGCCCCACGGGTAGCCCAGCGCGAGCACCCGGTCGCCGCCGTCGAGCCGGTGCGCCGCGGCGGCCACGGCGTCCAGCAGGGCCGGGAAGACACCGCTCCGGGCGGCGCCGGTCACCGCGGGCAGCCGGTCCACGGCCATACCGGTCGACCGGGCGGCCCCGGCCGGACCGCTGCTCTCCGGGGCGTCGGCGAGGGCGCCGAGCCGGGCGGCCCAGTGCTGCTGGGCGGCCTCGCCCGCGGCCCGCGCCTCGGTGGCCAACTGGCCCTCCACCGCCGCCCGGTATTCCTCGACGGCCTCGGCCTGCCCCGCACCGGGGGCGTCCTCGCCGCCGTCGGGGTCGGCGTAGGCGGCGCCGAGCCCCTCGGTGACCAGGCCGAGCGACTGCTCGTCGCAGGCGGCGTGGTCCAGGGCCACGGCGAGCAGTTCCTCCTCGTCCTGCGGTCCGGCCGCCAGCAGCAGCCGCAGCGCCGGTCCGTCGGTCGGCCAGTCCAGCAGCGCCCGCAGCAGCAGCAGCGCCCGCAGCAGCGCCGCCCGGGCCGGACCCTCCGGCAGCCCGGCGGCGGTCCCCGCGTCGGCGGCGGGTCCGGCGGCGGAGGCTCCGGTGGCGACGGCTCCGGTGGCGGCCGGGCCGGACGGGTCCACCGGCACCCGGGCCACCTCGACCGAGGGCTCGCCGAGCCGCAGCACCGGCGTACCGCGCAGCACCGTGAACTCGCCGCGCAGCGCGGGGTGCCGGCGGGCCAGCCGCAGCGCGGCGCGGCGCAGCCGGGGCAGGTCGACGGTGCCTCGGGGGAAGGCGAAGAACAGCGGGACGATGTCCGTCCGGGCCAGCCGGTCGCGATGGCGGGTGATCAGGAAGCGGCGCTGGGCGCCGGTGAGCGGGAGCAGCGGCGCCGGGTCGGGGCCGGTCCCGGCGGCGGAGGCGAGGGACCGGTAGCGGGTCAGGTAGGCGGCCGTGATGCTGGAGTGCACGGGAGGGTCTCCGCTTTCGGTTCGGGACGTCGGTGGGTCGGCGTGGTTCCGGGCCCGGTCGGGCGGCGCGTTCAGCGGGCCCTTCCGGCGTCGGCGGCATCGCGCCCGGCGACACCGTCGGCGGCCGGGTCCCCGTCCGCGGCGGGCGGCACGTCCGCCGTCGGGGCGGCATCCGCGGTCGGGGCGGCACCCGCGTTCGGGTCGTCGTCCGCCGTCGGGCCGGCGTCCGCGCTCCCGTCCTCCGGTGGCGCGGACGGCAGGTCCCGCATCCCGCGCAGCGGCGAGAACAGCAGCGGTACCGGCACGACCAGGAAGCCCGCCGCGCAGAGCCAGAGCGCGGTGCGCGGACCGGCCTGCTCGGCGACGGCGCCGCCGAGCAGGGCGCCGAGCGGCAGGGTGCCCCAGACCAGGAACCGCATGGTGGCGTTCATCCGGCCGAGCAGCCGGGGCGGGCAGAGGCTCTGCCGGAAGCTCACCTGGGCGACGTTGTAGACCACCGCGCCGAACAGCACCGCCACCCCGCCGATCGCGAACAGCACCGCCCCCGTGCCCCCGTCCGCGAGCGGCCAGAGCAGCGCGAACGGGCCGGTGACCAGCGGGGCGAGCCAGATCAGCCGGGCCTGCCCGATCCGCGCGGCGAGCCGGCCCGCGCACAGCGCACCGGCGAGCCCGCCGACCGCCGAGGCCGAGAGCAGCACCCCGATCGCGGCCGGCGAGAGGTCCAGCACCCGCACCCAGAAGACGGTCTGCACGGCCATCAGCACCGCGCTGAACAGGTTGGACGCCGCGGTGGTGGCGGCGATCACCCGCAGCAGCGGGTGCCCCAGCACGAACCGCAGGCCCTCGGCGA
>NZ_JZWY01000810.1:0-1388 GCF_000966955.1 Streptomyces sp. NRRL S-495 | reverse complement strand
GGCCCTCGGCGACGTCGGCCCGCAGCGAACGCCCGGGCTCGGGCGCGGGCAGCCGCTCCTCGGCCCGGATCCGGGAGAGCAGGGCCGCCGAGACGAGGAAGCCGAACGCGTCGGCGACGATCGCCAGCGGGGCACCGAGCAGTTGGACCAGTCCGCCGCCCAGGCCGGGCCCGGCGATCTGCGCCGAGGACCGGACCGTCTCGATCGCCCCGTTGCCCGCCACCAGGCGGTCGCGCGGCAGCAGCACCGGGAGGAAGGACTGGTGGGCGACGTCGAAGAAGACCGTCGCCACCCCGGTGACCAGGGCCACCAGGTAGAGCTGGAGCAGGCCGAGCACGTCCAGCGCGGCGGCCACCGGGATCGAGCCGACGGCGAGGCAGCGCAGCACGTCGGCACGGACCAGGACGGGAAGCTTGCGCATCCGGTCCAGCCAGGCGCCGGCGGGCAGGCCGACCAGGAGGAAGGCGGCGGTCTCGGCGGCGGTCAGCAGGCCGACCTGGAAGGGCGTGGCATCGAGTTCCACCACTGCCACCAGGGGCAGTGCGACCAGGGTGACCTGACTTCCCGCCTGCGCCGCGACGGCCCCCGAGAGCAGGAGGCGGAAGTCGCGGCGGGCCGACGGACCGGTACTGGGCAGGTGAGGCGTTTCGTTCATCAGTACGACCCTCGGTTACCGATTCGCTACCGGGCAACCGGCTGGCCGGATTCCGGCCCCCGCCCGAATCGGCCGGATACCGCCGGTCGCTCAGCCTTCCCTCACCCGCTCCTTATCCGGCCGCAAGGGGCCGGAACGGGCACCCGCGGGCACGACCAGCGGCGTCGCGCCGAGCGGTCTTCCCGTTCGGGATGTCCACTCGGATGTCCGCTATTCGGACCATGGATTTCAGCCAGCGGACGCCCGCCCTCAACTTGGCCGGAACCCGGGGAGTGCTGACTTTCCGTCACCTGGCAGTGGTGCGGCCGTGATATCGGCACACGCACGCGGCCCCCGGACCGGGGTCGGTCCGGGGGCCGCGGGGCCTGCGGGGGCCTGCTGGGACGGCCGTCAGGCCGAGCCGAGGACGGCGTCCGGGGTGCGGCCCGCCTGGGCCTGCTCGATCCGGGCGACCAGCATCGCGGCCAGCCTCCGGGTGCCCGCCACGTCCACCGGACCGCCCTCGGTGGTGACGGTGGCGACCACCGTGCCGGCGCGCAGCACGATCGCCACGCCGTCCCGGCCCGCGAGCTGGCCCTGGAACGCGCGGCTCTCCGTCCCCAGCAGGCCGACGTCGGCCGGGCTGTACTTGGTGGCGTCGGCGTAGGCGCCGTACGCCTCCTTGTACCGGTCCTGGGCCTGCGCCCGGCCGGGCAGGGTGTCGACGCCGAAGCGCACCACCACCTCGCCGGAG
>NZ_JZWY01000809.1:0-3739 GCF_000966955.1 Streptomyces sp. NRRL S-495 | reverse complement strand
CGCCGGAGGCGAACCTCGCGGTGCCGCTCAGCGGCTTGCCCTTGCAGGGCGCGGCGGCCGTGCAGGTGGTGGCGTGGTCGGCGGTGTCGACGCGCCGCTTCTCCTCCTCCCAGCCGGTCATCGCCTTCTGGTCGGGCAGCAGCAGGGCGACCAGCGCGGAGTCGAGCAGGGCGGTGTCCGAGTCCGGCCCGGTGGCCGGCTGTCCGGCCCCACCGGTCCCACCCGCTCCGCCGGCTCCACCGGCTCCACCGCCCGAAGCGCCCCCGGTGGTGGCCCCGGTCGTCGTTCCGGCGGTCCCGGAACCGGTCCCGGCCGTACCGGCCGTACCGGCCGTACCGGCGGACGAGCCGCCCGCCGTCGCCGCCCCGGGCGTGGCCGCACCCGGACCGGTGGCCCCGGCCGCCGGGGTACCGCCGGCCGCCGCACCACCGGCGGCCGCGTCGCCCGACGGCGTGGCGGTCCCGGACCCGGCCGCCGCCGAGGGCGCACCGGTGCCCCCGGTGGCCGCGCCGGCCGTCGTCCCGGGGCTCGCCGACGCGCCCGCCGTGCCCTTCGCCGCGTTCTCGGTGCTCGTCGAGCTCCCGGAACCGCAGGCGGCCAATGCCGCCAGCAGCGCACCCGTCGCCGCCGCGGCGGCCACCTTCCGACCGGCCGTGCCCATGTGCACCCCTCTCGTGTCCGTGGCCCCTCAAGATAGACGCGGCCCCGGCCGACCGGTTCCCCGGGGCCGCCACCTCGGGGAACGGCCGCTCCGGGCGGGGCGGGCGAGGGCCGGAGGGGCGCTCCACCGGGACCGGAAGGGCGCTCAGCCGACGCCGGCCGGGTCACTCCCGGGGGCGCCCGGCGGCAGCGGCTCGACCCCCACCACCCGGCTGATCCTCGTCGGCTCGACCAGCACCACCCGGGACGCCCCAGCCGTACCGCTCCACACCGAGGTACGTGTGCGCCAGCCGGTCCATGTTCCGGACGGCCTCCTCGCCCTCCACGAACCGCACCGCCCGCCCCCGGATCTGCACCCGGTCGTACGGGTCCCGGGGGTCGGCGAGCGACAGGCAGACCCGCGGGTCCCGCCGCAGATTGCGCTCCTTGACCCGCCCCACGGAGGTGTTGAACAGCAGCAGATCCCCCTCCAGCCCCACCCACATAGGGCTCACATGCGGCGAGCCGTCGGCATTGACCGTGCCGACGTACCAGATGTGCCCCGCCTCGATCCGCTCACGGACGTCCTTCGAGATCTCGACCATGCGCCGAGTCTGCCCGCCCGCCCGGGCGCCACTCCCGCCCCTCGTACACGCACCTCACCCGGATCGCCCAGGGCACTCGGGTGAACACGCCCGGGACTCCACCCGAAGGGGTCACCCGCCGGGCCGGGGCTGCCGCCCTCCGGTGGCAGCGGGCGCCAGGGTGGTTGACGGTGAATCAGGCGCCCACTCCGCGAGTCCCCCGCCCGATGATGTGTCGGCGATCGCGGTACCGCGCCGGAAGGATCATCATCATGCGTTCTGCACGCACCCTGCTCGCCGGAGCAGCCGTCGCCGCCGTCCTCACCGTCGGTGCCCCGCTCGCCTACGCCGACGGCGCCGCCGACCAGGGCAAGAACCTCACCTGGCAGGAGAAGCAGGACAAGGCCGCCACCGCCGACGGCCAGAAGACCTGGGAGGAGAAGCAGCAGGGCTCCTCCAGCACCGAGGAGAGCAAGGGCTCCGAGGGCAAGAGCTACGAGAGCAAGGGCGAGGAGAAGACCCCGCACGGCGGCGTGCACACCGGTGGCGGCGGGCTGGCGCTCTCCGGCGGCGGCCTCGCCTCCGGCGCGGTCCTGCTGCTCGGCGGCCTCGGGGCGGGCGCGATCGCCCTGCGCCGCGGCCGCCGCACCGCCGACGCCGCCATCTGACCGCGCGCCGTTCCCGCCGCCTGCCCGTCGTGGCCCGCGCCCCGCGCGCCGGTCACGGCGGGGGCGTGCGGGGCGGCGCTCCGCCGTGTCCGGCCCGCGGCACCCCGAGCCCGGGCCGCTGAGAGGAGTACGAGCGACGATGGCCGGTCTGATCCCCGGTACGTCCCGGCTGCTGCGCGCGGGGATGGGCGCGGCCGCGGTCGGTCTGCTGCTGATCTACAACTCGGTGGACAGCGTCCCGGCGGAGGACGCGGCGGCCGCCGGGGCGTCCGCCGCACCGGGACCGGCACCGGGGTCCCCGGCAGCCACCGGCCCCGCCGCCCCGGCCTCCACCGCACCCGCGGCGGCCGGCCCGGCCCCCGCCGCGCCGGTCAAGGCGGCGGCGCCGCTGAAGCGCTCCAAGCCGACCAGGCTGCGGATCCCGCAGCTCAACGTGGACGCCCCCTTCACCGAGCTCACCCTGAGCCCCGCCGGCCAGCTCAACGCCCCGCCGCCGGACGACAAGAACCTGGTCGGCTGGTACCGCGACGGCGTCACCCCCGGCGAGCGCGGCGCCGCGGTGGTCGCCGGACACGTCGACACCACCAAGGGCCCGGCGGTGTTCCTGCTGCTCAGCCTGATGCTGCCGGGCAACAAGGTGGAGGTCCGGCGGGCGGACGGCACGGTCGCGGTGTTCTCGGTGGACGCCGTCGAGACCTTCGCCAAGGACGCCTTCCCCGACCAGAAGGTCTACGGGAAGACGCCCGACGCCCAGCTCCGGCTGATCACCTGCGGCGGCACCTACGACAAGAAGCGCCGCGACTACCTGGACAACGTGGTGGTCTTCGCGCACCTGGAGTCCAGCCGCAAGGCCTGAGCCCCGCTCCGCGACACACGCACACACGCACGACGCGGCCGCCGGTCCCCCCTCGGAAGGGGACCGGCGGCCGCGTCGTTCCGGCGGACCGGATCAGCCGCGCACCACGGCCTCGAAGGCGTGCAGGTACGGGTTGACCGGGCGCACCTCCCGGACCTCCAGCCCGGCCTCGGTCATCAGCCGGACCATGCTCGCCTCGGAGTGCTTGGCGCCGCCGACGTTGAGCATCAGCATGAGGTCCATGGCGGTGGTGAAGCGCATCGAGGGGCTGTCGTCGACGAGGTTCTCGACCACCACGACCCGGGCGCCCGGGCGGGCCGCCGCGACCACGTTCGCCAGCGTCCGGCGGGTGCTCGCGTCGTCCCACTCCAGGATGTTCTTGATGATGTAGAGGTCCGCGACGACCGGGATCGCCTCCCGGCAGTCACCGGGGACCAGCCGGGCCCGGTCGGCGAACGCGCCGCCCTCGCGCAGCCGGGCGTCGGCGCCCGCGACCACCTTGGGCAGGTCCAGCAGGGTGCCGTGCAGCGCCGGGTGCTTCTCCAGCAGGCTGGCGAGGACATGGCCCTGGCCGCCGCCGATGTCGACCACCGCGTCGATCCCGGTGAGGTCCAGGTAGGCCGCGAAGTCGGCGGCGGACTGCCGGCTGGAGGTGGTCATCGCCCGGTCGAAGACCTTGGCGGACTCGCCCCCGTCGCTGTGCAGGTAGTCGAAGAACTCCTTGCCGAACAGCTCGGGGAAGACATTGCGGCCGGAGCGCACCGCCTCGTCCAGCTTCGGCCAGGCCTCCCAGGTCCACGGCTCGGTGCACCACAGGGAGATGTAGCGGAGGCTGTTCGGCGCGTCCTCGCGCAGCAGCCGGGACATGTCGGTGTGGGTGAAGCGGTCGCCGTCGAGCTCCTCGAAGATGCCGTAGCAGGTGAGGGCGCGCAGCAGACGGCGCAGCTGGCGGGGCTCGGTGCCGAGCTCGGCGGCGAGGTCGGTGACGGGGG
>NZ_JZWY01000808.1:0-4630 GCF_000966955.1 Streptomyces sp. NRRL S-495 | reverse complement strand
GGGTGGGGGTGTCGCCGAGCGCGTCGGCGACACGAGCCGGGCGGCCGCGCGGACGGCGGCGGCGCAGGCGGCGCCGAAGACGAGCTCCCGCAGGCGCATGGCTGCCTGCGGGGTGGTGGCGGGTGCGGTGGTCATGGGGCCGGGTCTCTGCTTTCTGCGGGGGTCGGTGGAGGTGAGGACGCGCCCTGGGGGCGCGGGCCGGGAGCCGGTCAGCAGTGGCCGGTCAGCAGTGGCCGGCCGGCTCGGAGACCGCGCACTGGTTGCGGGCGAAGGAGTTGTCGGTGCCGGTGTCGCGGTCGGCGAGGTCGGCCGGCCCGTTGCCGAGCACGAGGTTGTCGGCGACGGTGTTGCGGGCGTTGGCCACGCCGACCACGCTGTGGACGAGCACGATGCCGCCGGAGAACGGCGAGGCGCCGACGTTGTCGCGGACCTCGTTCTCCGTCACCGAGGTCTCCTCGGCCCCGGTGAGCACGATCCCGGCGCCCTGGATGTGGTCGAGCCGGGGGTTCGGCGGGCAGTAGCGGTTGTTGGCGACGACCTGGTTGCGGGTCACGGTGAGTGCGCCGGCCCGGGGCACGCCCTCGTCGCCGACGACGAACACCCCGCCGCAGTTGCCGTGGATCCGGTTCCGCTCGACGCTCAGGTCGCGCAGCCGCCGGACGGTGACGCCGACCCGGTTGTCGGTCAGCAGGTTGGCGCTGACCAGGGTGCCGTCCGCGGAGAGGGCGCCGCCCTCGCTGTCCACGGAATTGGCGAGGAAGACGCCGGACTGGCCGTTGCGGGTGGACTCGTTGGCGGTGATCACGCCCCGGGTCGACTTCTCCTGGCTGATGCCCTGCTGGCCGTTGTCGTGCACGTAGGTGGCGCGCACGGTCAGCCCGGTGGTGCCGGTGGCGCTGATGCCGTTCTTGCGGAAGCCGGTGACGGCGAGCGCCTCGACGGTGACGCCGGCGAGCGGACGCTCGTCGGTGCCGAGGTCGCGCAGAGGGCGGCGCCGTCGGCGGCGGGCACGGGGAGGGACGCGTCGGCCGGAAGCAGCACGCTGTCCCGGCCCGCGCCGCGCAGGGTCAGGCCGGGCGTGGTGATCCGGACGCTGCCCCGGTACTCGCCGGGGAGCAGCTGCACGGTGTCGCCGGGCAGTGCCGCGTCGACGGCCTGCTGGATCGATTCGCCGGGCCGGACCAGGTGCAGTTCGCCGGCGGCGCGGGCGGGCGCGGCGCCGACGGCGGTCAGCACGGTGGTCAGGGCGGTGGTGGCGGCGGCGGTGGCCGCGGCGAGGTGGTGGACCCGTCGCGTGGGCATGAGTGGTGACCTGCTTTCTGACGCGCCGACGCGGGGGCGCGCTCGCGGGGACGTCGGCACGTTGACGCGGGGTGGTCGGAGGGTGACGGCCGGTGGGTGTCGGCCGAACCGACGCTAGGGGCGGGCGGGAGGCCCCGCCACCAGGGTTGGGCTGCCGGGCTGACGGGGCGTCGGCCGGTCGGGGCACGGCCCGGGCACCGGCCCGGCCGACGGCGGACCGCCGTCCGCGTGCCATGCTCGGAGCCATGAGCACCAGCACCGCCCCCGTAGCCGCCACCGCCGCCGACCTCCCCGACCCGGCGGTCCGCAACCCGATCGGCGCCCATGTGCCGGTGGCCGGCCGCGGTCTGGCCGGCACCGGCCTCGCGTACGCCGGGCGGGTGGGCGCCGAGACGGTGCAGGTGTTCGTCGCGAATCCGCGCGGCTGGGCGACGCCGACCGGCAACCCGGCGCAGGACGCGGAGTTCCGCGAGTCCTGCGCGGAACGGGCGGTCCCCGCGTACGTGCACGCGCCGTACCTCATCAACTTCGGCTCGGACAACCCGGTGACCAGGGAGCGCTCGGCCGACTCGCTGCGCCACTCGCTGCGGCGCGGGCACGCGATCGGCGCGCTCGGCGTGGTGCTGCACACCGGGTCGGCGGTCGGCTCCGCCCCGGGCGGCGGCTCCCGGCGGGCCGAGGCGATGGCCCAGGTCCGCGAGGACGTGCGGCGGCTGCTGGACGAGCTCGACGCGCTCGGCGAGGACGCGCCGTGGCTGCTGCTGGAACCCACGGCCGGCCAGGGCAGCTCGCTCTGCGCGCGGATGGAGGACCTCGCCGGGTACGTGGAGGCACTGGACGGCCACCCGAAGGTCGGGGTCTGCCTGGACACCTGCCACGCCTTCGCGGCCGGCCACGACCTGGCGGCGCCGGGCGGTGTCCGGGCGACCCTGGACGCGCTGGTCGAGGCCGCCGGACCGGGCCGGCTGCGGCTGATCCACGCCAACGACTCCGAGGACGCGGTCGGCGCCCGCAAGGACCGGCACGCCAACATCGGCGCCGGCCTGATCGGCACCGAACCGTTCCGCGAGCTCTTCGAGCACCCGGCCACGGCCGGCGTCCCCCTGATCGTGGAGACCCCGGACCGCAAGCACGGCGGCGAGGGCGCCGGCCACACCCTCGACATCACCGCCCTGAAGCGGCTCCGCTCTCGCGCGGCCGCCCCGCAGGTGGTGTGACGGCCCGCAACGCCCGCAAGCCCGACAGCAACGGCAACGGCCCCGAGCCGGGTGGCTCGGGGCCGCCGCGCGCGGCAGGGCGGGGATCAGCAGGTGACGGTGCCCCTGCGGAGGGCGTGGCCCCCGGTGTTGCTGTCGTCGGACCAGTAGACGGGCTTGCTGCCGCCGACGCACTCGGCGGCACCGGCGATCGCGAAGCCCTCGTTGTTGAGGTTGGACATCCCGGTCGGGCGGTTGAAGACGGCGGTGGTGGCGAAGGCACCGGAGGCGTTGACCTTCAGGGTGCGGTGCTGGCCGTTGCAGGTGTCGTCGCAGACCACCCACAGGCGCGAGGTCTGCGGCTCCCACTGGACCTCCATCACCCCGGCCAGGCCGGTGCTGATCGAGGCGACCTTGGTGAAGCTGCCGCTGTCCTGGAGGACGAAGCCGTGCACGGCGCCGGTGCCCTCGACCCCGACGAAGAACACCCCGCCGGTGTGGGCGGCGTACCCGGCCGGGTCGTAGGCCGCGCCGGTCGACTCGTCCTTGAAGCCGGCGGCGGTCAGCGCGCCGTCCGGGACCCAGGTGATGCCCTCCAGACCGAGGTTGGAGCCGACCGAGGGCAGGCTCGCGGTGAGGTTCCACTCCTTGGCGGCGGTCAGCGTGCTGCCGGTGCCGCTCACGTCGTAGCGCAGGACGGACAGCCGGCTGGTGCCGGACGCGTCGCCGTTGCGCTCGCTGGAGACGAAGACGCCGCCCGCCGCCCCGGCGGAGGTGACGGTCACGCCCTCACTGTCGGGGCTGCCGGTGCCGCCCGGGAAGCGCAGCGTCTTGCCGGAGCTCCAGCCGGAGGCCGTGTCGGGGGTCCAGCCGCCGGAGCCGTCGGGGAGCAGGCGCCAGAGCTTGCCGGAGTTCTGCGCGCCCCACAGCACGCCGCCGTCCTGGTAGAGGCCGCTGAGGTCGGTCCCGAAGACGTTCGAGGCGTCGGCGGTGGCGACGCTGCTGCTGCCGGGCCAGGCCACCGGGGTGCCGCCGCCGGAGCCGCAGCTGTTGGCCGCGCCCAGGGTGAGCTGGGCCTGGGCGAAGGCGCCGGTGCCGTCGGGACAGCGCGACCAGGACGGCGCGGAGTGGGTGCTCCAGGTGAAGCTGTCGACCAGGGTGCTGCCGTTCGGCAGGTACAGCCGGGCCTTGTCCGCGGAGCCGAGGCCGAAGGCGTTGTGGACGTCGAAGGCCTTGAACGCGCCGGCGGCGAGGGTGGTGCCGGCGGCGACCTTGTAGCTGGAGCTGTTGTTGTCGTCCTTGAGGACCCAGCCCGAGATGTCGACGGCGGCGGTGCCCTTGTTGACGAGTTCGATCGAGTCGTTGACGGATCCGGTGGTCACCACCTCGTTGATCCGGATGTCGTCGGCCGGCGCGGCCGTGGCCGGGGACGCCCCGAACACGCCGGTGGCCAGCACGGGGCCGAGGGCGGTGGCGAGGAGGAGGGCGAGGCTGCGGCGCCGACGCGGTGCGCGCGATGCGGTCACGATGTCCGTCCTGGGGGGAAGGGAGGGAAGGGCTGACAGGGCGCCACCACCGTCCCGGTGGCCCGCCAACGCAGCGACGCCGGGAGGCGAGCGCGGTATGAACGACGGAAGAACCACGGCACGCCGGGACCACCCTCGCACCGTCCGCGCGCACCCGCCCCACCCGACCCACCGGGCCCGGGCCGGGCCGGGATCGGGCTAGGACCGGGCTCGGCCCGCGCCCGGACACCGAATGACACACGGTCGGCGGCCCGTCGGTGCCGCTCGGGCTGCCGGGTCCGGGGGCCGGTGCCAGGCTGGAGCGGACGATGCCGACACGTGGTGCCGACCCGCGCCGCCGCAGCCCCGAGAACGGTGGTCCCCCGATGAGCCCGACCCGGAGACTGGCCGAGCTGCCGTGCGGACACCGCAGCAAGTGGGTGGTGCTGGCCCTGTGGCTGGTCCTGCTGGTGGTGGCCGGCCCGCTGGCGGGCAAGCTCACCGACGTCGAGGACAACCAGGCGTCCAGCTGGCTGCCCGGCAACGCCGAGTCCACCCAGGTGCTCGACGAGCAGCGCGCCTTCCAGCCGGTGGACACCGCCCAGGCGGTGGTGGTCTACGTCCGGG
>NZ_JZWY01000799.1:0-1711 GCF_000966955.1 Streptomyces sp. NRRL S-495 | reverse complement strand
GTCGTCGTACCGCAGTCGGGCGCCGGAGCGGGTGGTGACGGTGCGGGCGGCGCGGTCGACGGCGGTCACCGGGTCGCCGAGGCGCAGCTCGATGCCGTGCTCGGCGAGGAAGCCGGGCGGGCAGAGCGTGAGGTCCTCGGGCGTGCGGCCCTCGAAGAGCGAGCTGAGGTGGACGCGGTCGTAGGCGGGGCGGGGCTCCTCGGCGAGCACGGTGACCCGTCGGCGCCGGGCGCCGGGCTGCTCGGTCCAGGCCTCCAGGAAGCGCTGGCCGACCATGCCGTGGCCGACCAGGACGAGGTCCAGCGGCGGCTCGGCCGGCTCGGCCGTGTGCGACGTCATGCGTGACTCCTCGGGGTGGTGCGGAGGGGCGGAGGGGGAGGGAATGGGGGAGGGGCGGGGAGGGGCGGAGGTGGCGTGGTCGTGCTTCCCGGTGCCGGGGGCGTGCCGAGAAATTTCGCCGGTGGTCGTTTCGCCTCCGGGTCCGCCGTGTTGCGCCCGCGGTACGCCTCGCTCACACCCGGAACCGTCCGAGGTGCGGCTTCGGACATCCGCCGTAACGGGAGCGGCTGTTTCGCTAACCCCGGGGAGACGGACGGGCAATCAGCCCGTAACGAGCGGCCCGCACCCTTTCGGCCATGGCAACAACCACCCTCACCGGACCGCGCCCCACCCCGCGGCCCGGGCCCCTCACCGGCTTCACCATCGGGGTGACCGCCGCCCGCCGCCGCGACGAGCTGACCGCGCTGCTCACCCGGCGCGGCGCCCAGGTCGTCGAAGCGCCGGTGCTGCGGATCATGCCGCTCGCCGACGACCTCGCGCTGCGCCGGGCGACGGAGTCCTGCCTGACCGCGCCGCTCGACTACGTGGTCGCCACCACCGGCGTCGGCTGGCGCGGTTGGATGAGCGCCGCCGAGGGCTGGGGCCGGGGTGCCGCCCTCGCCGACGCGTGCCGGCGGGCCGTCGTCCTCACCCGGGGCCCCAAGGCCACCGGCGCCGTCCGGGCCAGCGGCCTCGGCGAGGGGTTCTCCCCCGGCTCCGAGGCCACCGACGAACTGCTGACCTGGCTGCTCGCCCGCCCGCTGACCGGCCGGCGGATCGCCGTCCAGGAGCACGGGGTGCGGCTCGACGGCTTCGCGGCCGCGCTGCGCGAACGCGGCGCCGAGGTGATCTCCGTCCCGGTCTACCGCTGGGCCCCGCCGGACGACCCGGCCCCGGTGCGGCGGCTGGTCGCAGCGCCCCCGCGGTCAGCGCGTTCGTCGAGACGGCCGCCGCCGACGGCCTGCGCGACGCGCTGCTGGACGCACTGCGCGGGGACGTCCTGCCGGTCTGCGTCGGCGCGCTCTGCGCCCGGCCGTTCGCCGACCTCGGCCTGCCCGCGGAGTTCCCCGAGCGCGGCCGGCTGGGCTCACTGGTCCGGCTGCTCGCGGAGACCCTGCCGAGCCGTGGCCGCCGCGAACTCGACCTGGGGAGCACCCGGTTGACCCTCCAGGGGAACGCCGCCCTGGTCGACGGGGAGAGTCGTCTGCTCAGCCCGCGCGGCGCCGCCGTGCTGCGCGCGCTCGCCGAACGCCCCGGGCATGTGCTCAGCCGGGCCGACCTGCTGCGCACGGCCTGGCCGGACGCGGCCGCCGACGAGCACGCCGTCGAGGCGGCGGTCGGGCGGCTGCGGGCCGCGCTCGGGCCGCACGGGAAGCTGATCCGCACCGTGCCC
>NZ_JZWY01000786.1:0-2706 GCF_000966955.1 Streptomyces sp. NRRL S-495 | reverse complement strand
GAGCACTACAGCCTCGCCAACTTCCGCGCCTGGTCGGACCGTTCGCGGAGCAATCTGGGCGTCGACCGGCTCGACCTGGTGCAGCTGCACTGTCCGCCGACGCCGGTGTACTCCAGTGACGAGGTGTACGACGCGCTCGACACCCTGGTCGCGGAGCAGCGCATCGCCGCGTACGGGGTCAGTGTGGAGACCTGTGCCGAGGCGCTGACCGCGATCGCCCGCCCGGGGGTGGCCAGTGTGCAGATCATCCTCAACGCGTTCCGGCTGAAGCCGCTGGAGGAGGTGCTGCCGGCGGCCGCCGCGGCCGGGGTCGGCATCCTGGCCCGAGTGCCGCTGGCCTCCGGCCTCCTGTCGGGCCGGTACACCGCGCAGACCCGGTTCGCCGCGGACGACCACCGGACCTACAACCGCCACGGCGAGGCCTTCGACCAGGGCGAGACCTTCTCCGGCGTCGACTTCGCGACCGGCGTCGAGGCGGCCGCCGCGTTCGCCGGGCTCGCCCCCGCCGGTGCGACGGCGGCGCAGACGGCCCTGCGCTGGGCCGTCCAGCAGCCGGGCGTCACCGCCGTCATCCCCGGCGCCCGCAACCCCGCGCAGGCGGTCGCCAACGCGGCCGCCGCCGGGCTCCCGCCACTGCCGGACAGCACGCTGGCTGCCGTCCGCGAGCTCTACGACGCGCGGATCCGCCCGCTGGTGCACGACCGCTGGTAGGTGTGTGACGGTCGGATGCGGCGGACGGCCAGGTGGCCGTCCGCCGGGGCTTCTGATGCCCGGATCCTGCCGGATTTCTGTGCCCGGATCCTGGCGGTTTTCGGCGCCCGGATTTTCGGCGCTGTCACCCTTGAGGCGCAAATCAGTCGTTTGACTGGAGTTAACCTGTCATTTGGTAATTAGACTGATTTGCATGCTATCTGATCATCGCGCACTCCTTGGCTCGGTCACCGCCACGCTGCGCGCGGCGGGGCTCCCGCTGGCCGACGCGGTGCTCGGGACCGGTGGTGCCACGGTCTCCGACGGGGTCCACGGCGTGATCGTCTCCTGGCAGGCCGCGACCCGGGGTGCGGCGTCAGACCCGTCCGGCGCGGCCGGTGCCGACGGCGCCCGTCTGCAGGGTGGCGCCGCTGTCCGCTCGGGGCACTTCCAGGCCACTCTTCGCGTCGCCGCACTGCTGGCCGAGGTCGGCTTCCACAGCGAGCACCTCGGCGACCGCGTCCTGGTCAGCGGCCGCAACGCGGGCTGACCGGCCGCTCCGGGGCGCTTTCCGGGCGGGGTGCTTCCTGGTGCTGCACGGGCCCGTTCGGTCGGGGCCCGCTTCCCTCGGCAATCAGGATGTTTGCGATCCGGACCGTCGGTCCGTATCTTCCTGGAATGAAACGGACCGATGGTCCGGATCGTCTCGGAGGGAGACGTCTGTGACACCCATGCCCGAAAGCACCGGCCTCGCCGCGGGGAGCGCCCGATGACCGCCGCTGCGACCGCCGCCACCCTGGTCGTCGGCGCCACCGGGACCACCGGCAGCCGGACCGTCGCCCGACTGGTCGCGGCCGGTCGCCCCGTCAGGGCCGCCTCCCGTGGCGCCACCCCGCTTCCCGGTGCGGAACCGGTGCGCTTCGACTGGTACGACCGCGCCACCTTCGCCGAGGCCCTCGTCGGCTGCGACCGCGTCTACCTCGTGCCCCCGGTGGGAGAGCCGGACCCGGCGCCGGTCATGCTGCCGTTCCTGCGCCTGGCCCGGGCGGCGGGCCTGCGCCGCGCCGTCCTGCTGAGCTCCTCGGCCGTGCCCAGGGGCGGACCGGCGGTGGGTGCGGTGCACGAGGCGCTGCCCGGGCTGTTCGCGGAGTGGGCCGTGCTGCGCCCGTCCTGGTTCATGCAGAACTTCACCGGCGCGCACCCGCACGCCGAGAGCATCCGCGGCGAGGGCGCCGTCCGGACCGCGACCGGCGGCGGCCGGGTCGGCTTCGTGGATGCCGAGGACATCGCCGCCGTGGCCGCGCACGCCCTCACCGACGACCCGGCGCCCAACCGCGAGCTGGTGCTGACCGGCCCGGAGGCCCTCGGTTACGACGACATCGCCCGGATCGCCGGGGAGGTCCTCGGGCGTCCCGTCGTGCACCGGCACCTGACGCCGGAGGAGCTGACCGCCGCCCTGGCCGAGCGGATGCCGGCCCGGTTCGCCGCGCTGCTGGCGGACCTGGACCGCGCCATTGCCGAAGGTGCCGAGGACCGCACCACCGACACCGTCCTGCGCGTCACCGGCCGTCCGCCGAAGGGCTTTCGGGAGGTCGCTGAAAGGGAATTGACGATACGTCAAATCGCTGCCCCGTGAGCCCGTGAGCCCGTGGGTCCGTGAGCCCGTGGGTCCGTTGGTCCGTGAACGGGTGAAGTGCTGGGCCCGGCCCTCCCTTCGGGGGAGGCCGGGCCCCGTGCTGTTCCGGGCGGGGTGCCGGAGCGCGAGGTCGAGGAGATGGTGCGCGCACTCTTGACGGTGTAAGTAACGTTCCTTAACTTAATGCCCGCGCCGCCTCCTCCTCCGCTCCGTCCCCCACCTCATGGAGCCACCCGTGTCCACAGGCTTCACCCGAAGAATCGGCCTCTTCCAGGCCACCACGATCAACATGAGCCAGATGTGCGGGATCGGCCCGTTCGTCACTATCCCGCTGATGGTCGGTGCTTTCGGCGGCCCGCAGGCCGTCGTCGGCTGGATCG
>NZ_JZWY01000785.1:0-8191 GCF_000966955.1 Streptomyces sp. NRRL S-495 | reverse complement strand
GTCGTCGGCTGGATCGCGGGCGCGCTGCTCGCGCTCGCCGACGGCCTGGTCTGGGCCGAACTCGGCGCCTCGCTCCCCGGCGCCGGCGGTACCTACGTCTACCTGCGCGAAGCCTTCCAGTACCGCAGCGGGCGGCTGATGCCGTTCCTGTTCGTGTGGACGGCGATGCTGTTCATCCCGCTGATCATGTCGACCGGCGTCCAGGGTCTGGTGCAGTACCTCTCCTACCTGTGGCCGGGCATGACGACCGGCCAGGGCGACATCGTCGGCGTCGCGGTCCTCGCCCTGGTGGTGCTGCTGCTGTGGCGCAAGGTCGAGAACATCGGCCGGGCCACCGTCGTGCTCTGGGGCGTGATGATCGTCTCGGTCGGCGCGGTGATCCTCGCCTCCTTCACCGACTTCCACCCGTCGATGGCCTTCACCTGGCCCGCTCACGCGATCGAGCTGACCCACGGCCAGTTCTGGATCGGCTTCGCCGCCGGTCTGACCATCGGGATCTACGACTACCTCGGCTACAACACCGCCTCCTACCTCGGGGCCGAGATCAAGAACCCGGGCCGGGTCATGCCGCGCGCGATCATCCTCTCGATCGTCGCCATCATGGGCATCTACCTGCTGATGCAGATCGGCGTCCTCGGCGTGATCCACTGGCAGGACATGCTCGACCCCGACAGCGTCGCCTCCACCTCGGTCGCCTCCGCGGTCCTGGAGCAGACCTGGGGCAAGGGCGCCGCCGACACGGTGACCGTGCTCATCCTGATCACCGCCTTCGCCTCCGTCTGCGCCGGTCTGCTCGGCGGCTCCCGCGTCCCCTACGACGCGGCCCGCGACGGGATGTTCTTCCGCGCCT
Source organism: Streptomyces sp. NRRL S-495 (assembly GCF_000966955.1). Lineage (NCBI taxonomy): Bacteria > Bacillati > Actinomycetota > Actinomycetes > Kitasatosporales > Streptomycetaceae > Streptomyces > Streptomyces sp. NRRL S-495. Next base: position 7,341 of record NZ_JZWY01000785.1, on the reverse strand, counting down.
TCGGCAGGCTCCACCCCGAGCACGGGTTCCCGGTCGTCGGCCTGCTCTCGATGGGCGCGATCACCGCCGGCGGCTTCCTGTTCGCCCGGCACATCGGCAACGTCGCCGCACACCCGCCGCTGACCGTCCTGATCACCCTGCTCACCAGCGTCATGGTGATCGTGCAGGCGCTCGCCCAGATCGCCGCCGTGATCGTGCTCCGCAAGCGGCAGCCCGACCTGGCCCGCCCGTACCGGATGCTGCTGTACCCGCTGCCGGCCGTCGTCGCCGCGATCGGCTGGACGGTCATCTACGGCTACGCGGACAAGGCCAACCCCGGTGTTCACCCCGTCGAATGGTCGCTGGCCTGGGTCGCCCTCGGCTGCGTCGCCTTCCTGATCTGGTCCAGGGCCGAGGGCGCCTGGCCGTTCGGCCCCAAGGAGATCCGCGAGGAGTTCCTGGCGGACCGGGCCACCGAGGCGGAAGCCGCGCGGGCCGGGTAGCCGCCCGGACCCTTCCCCCCGACCGCCGGCCGGCGGGTGGGCGGCGCCGCACCGCCTCCCGACCGCCGGCCGGCCACCACCCGGCCACCACCCGAGGACGCTCTCTTGACCACCGACCCCGCCGTCCGCCCGGACCCCGTCCCGCGCGCCCACCCGCGCCCCTGCCCCGACGGAGCCGTCATCGGCATCGACTTCGGCGGCACCAAGACCGAGGTCGCGCTCGCCGACTCCACCGGCACCCCCGTGCGGCGGATCCGCTTCGCCACCCGGCCCGAGCAGGGGCCCGACCGGGTCCTCGCCCGCGCCGGTGCGGCGGCCCGTGAACTCACCGAGCACGCCCGGTCCGTGCTCGGCATGGCGGTGGTCGCCCACGCCGCGGTCAGCCCGGGCGTCATCCGACCGGACCGGATCCTGCTCACCCCGAACCTGCCCGGCTGGGAGACCCTCGCCCTCGCCGACCGCCTGGCGCTCGAACTCGACGTGGACAGCGTCGCGGTGGCCAACGACGTCCGCGCCGGGGCCCTCGCGGAGCTGCGCCGGGGCGCCCTGCGCGGCGCCGACCCCGGCGTCTACCTCAGCCTCGGCACCGGCGTCGCCGCCGCGCTCACCGTCGGTGGCCGGGTGCTCGACGGCGCGCACCAGGCGGCCGGCGAGATCGCCTACCTGGACCCCGGCCGGTCGCCCGGCGTGCCCGGCCCGCCCGCCGCCGCCTTCGCCGACGGGCACGCGCCGCTGGAGGAACTGGTCGGCGGCAAGGCCCTCGGCGAGCGCAGCGCCGCCGCACTGGGCGAGGAACTCACCGCCGACCGCCTGTTCACCAGCCCCGACCCGGCTGCCCGGCGGATCGCCCGGGAGGCGCTCGACACGCTCGCGACGGCCGTCGCCAACATCGCGGTGCTGCTGGACCCGGAGCGGGTCGTGGTCGGCGGCGGCATGATGGCCGCCGGAGCGGTGATCCTGCCCGCCCTCACCGAGCGACTGGACCGCGCCGTCCCCTTCCCGCCGGCCGTCCTCCCGGCACGCTTCACCGCCGACGCCTCCCTCCACGGGGCGATCACCCTGGCCCTCGACCACCGGTGCGGCCCCGCGGGTTGTTGAGGCCGGACCGGAACGGGAACCGGGGTGGGTGCGTCGACGGCGGCCGGACTCCGTGTCACCGGTCGGACGCCACCGGCCCCGGTCCGGGCCGGTGGGCAGAGGAGGAAGGGCTCGGGATCACCGTCCCCGGTCAGGGCGTCCCCGGTCAGGGCGGCGTCGGTCAGGACGGCTCCGGGGCGGGAGCCTCGGCAGGTTCGGTCGCGTAGCGGTGCATCAGCCGGAGCTGCGCCTCCGGTGTCACGGCCTCGCTGCCGGCGTGGAGGTCCCGCAGCTCCCGGAAGTACCGGACGTACGGGTCGGGGGTGAAGGTGCTGAGCATGACGGCCGGTTCGTCGCGGACGTTGGCGAAGGTGTGCGGTGCCCCCGGCGGGACGACGACCAGGGTGCCCGCGACCGCGTCGTGCTCCTCGGCCCCGACGGTGAACCGCACCGAGCCGGAGACGATGTAGAAGCCCTCGTCGTGCCCGGCGTGGCGGTGCTGCGGCGGGCCCGGTGTGTGCGGGGCGATGACGGACTCGGCGATGCCCAGGCGGTGTCCGGTGGTGCCGCCGTCCTCCAGGATCCGCATCCGGGTGGTGCCGAGCAGGACGGTCTCGCCCTCGCCCGGGCCGACCACGGACACGGTGGGGGCGGCCGTTGTTGCGGCAGGCGCGGCAGGGGCGGTGGTGGGTGTGCCGGCGTTCGGTGTTTCGGTCATGCCTCGATTCCACCGCCGGGGCGGGCCGTCCGTCCAAGACCCGTTCTGTGGCGGCCGATACCGCGCGGGTATCGTTGCGGGTATGGAGCTGCGGACGCTGCGCTATTTCGTCGCGGTCGGCGAGGAACTCCACTTCGGCCGGGCCGCCGCCAGGCTGCACATGAGCCAGCCGCCGCTGAGCCGTGCGATCCGGCAGTTGGAGAGCGAGCTCGGAGCCGTCCTGCTGAACCGCTCGGCCACCGGGACCACGCTCACCCCGGCCGGGGAGGCACTGCTGACGGAAGCGCGGGAACTGCTCGACCGGGCCGAGCGGGCCCGCGCCCGGGTCACCGCGGCCGCCGGGCCGGCGTCGCTGACCGTCGGCATCCTGGCCGACAGCTCCGACCTGGGGGTGAACCGGCTGGCCGCCGCCTACCGGCAGAAGTTCCCCGAGGTGGAGGTCCGCGTCCGCGAGGCCGACCTGACCGACCCGACCTGCGGGCTGCGCGCCGGCCTGGTCGACGTCGCGCTGACCCGCGGCCCGTTCGAGGAGACCGGCCTGGCCGTGCGCGAACTGCGGGTCGACCCGGTGGGGGCGGTGCTGCGCGCCGACGATCCGCTGGCCGGTCGTGCGCGGCTGCGGCTGGCCGACCTGGCCGACCGGCGGTGGTTCCAGTTCCCGGAGGGCACCGATCCGCTCTGGCAGGCGTACTGGAACGGCGGTGAGCGACGGCAGGGTCCGGTCGTCCGCGCCGTCCAGGAGTGCCGGCACGCGGTGCTCTGGAACGGCACGGTCGGGATGGCCCCGCTCGGGCACGAGCCGCCCGCCGGACTGGCCGTCGTGCCGGTGGCCGACATGCCGCCGAGCCGGGTGGTGGCGGTCTGGAACACGGGGGACCCGAATCCGCTGGTCCGCTCCTTCGTGCGCACCGCCGCCGCCGTGTACGGGGCCTGACCGTCCGTCGGCGGGCGGTCGTCCAGCGGCTCGGCAGGTCCTCGACGGTTCGTCGGCGGGCCGTCGACAGTTCATTGGCGGGCTCTCGGCAGTTCGTCGGAGGGCCGGATTTCCGGATTAGCGGATTGTTGAATTCTGTTGCACCGGCGAATCAGTGACGGATCGTCATGCTCCCGGTGCGGAACGTTCCGGGGTCGAACGGGGTGGCGGTAAAGGACTTCCAAAGGAGATGTGACATGTGCCATGGTACTGATCACCGCTCCCCACCGGTCACGACGGAGCCCTGTCAAGGCACCGTCGCCCTTTGGTCCTCACCCCCACCGGTCGCGTCCCCAACGCGACCGAACCATGGCCCGGAGGCCCCCACGTGAGAACCGCACGTCTGTCGCACCTTCGGCAGTTGGCAAGACTATTGACGCTCGCGCTCTCCCTGGTCCTGACGATCGGTCTGTTCGCCCCACTCGGGCAGGCCGCACCCGTCGCCGCGTCCCCCGTCGCCGTACCGCCGGCCACCCGGGACGCCGCAGGAGCCCACACGGCTCCCTCCGACGAGCTCCCGCCGCCCGGCGTCGAGCAGGTCGAACAGTCCGACAACGCCGCCGCGGTACCCGCCGAGCACAACGGGGCCCTCAGCTCCGCCGACATCGGGCCCCGCCACGACTTCGCCCCTGGCGCACCCAGCAGCCGGCGGCCAAGCCGTCCGGCCGGGGCGCGGCCACCGGTGAGGTGACCGCCGAGGACTCGGGCGAGGCGGTGGCGTGCAACCCGACCGACTTCGGGCGGACCGGCGCGGAACTGATCAAGCTCATCAAGTCCGTGGACATGAACTGCGTCGACAGCCTGTTCCGGATCGAACCCCGCTACGCGGCCGCGGCCTTCCGCGAGTCCCAGATGCTCACGGTCACCGACGCGGTGCGCGCGGCCGCCGTCGCCTACCAGGGCAACAACAGCGGCTCCATCCAGCAGCTGATGTACTACCTGCAGGCCGGCTATGCCGTGCAGTGGGTCAACAAGGCAGCGGTCGGCAGCTACGACCGGCTCCCGGCCGCGATCTACACCGGCGTGCAGGCCTTCTTCGCCAACCCGCACGCGCTGGAGGCCACCGCCGAGAACGCCGGCCCGCTGATGAACGCCGCCACGCTGGCCGACGTCCCCCGCGAGCCGCTCGCCTACCTGCCGATCGTCAAGCGCCTGCTCACCGCCTACAACGGCGGCGCGTGGGACAAGAACAACCTGATGTGGTCGCTCAACCCGGCGTTCCTGGTGCTCTACCGGGGCGTCCGGAGCGAGGACCCGGCGTTCCGCGCGGCGCTCCAGGCCGACCCGGCCCTGATCGACGCGGTGGCCGCCTTCGCCAACCGGGCCCTCGTGCACGCCGGCGGCCCCTACGACCCGGTGCTCACCAACTCGGTCAAGGAGTTGAGCCGGTTCATGTCCTTCCCCGAGTTCCGGCCCAGGGTGCGGCCGTACCTCCAGGCGCTCACCGCGAAGTTCGAGGTCACCGGCCCCACCCGGAACCAGCGCGCGGAGGCCGCGATCGGCGTGCGCAGCTACGACAAGGAGAACTGCGCCCTCTACGGCACCTGCCAGGACGCGGAGCGCTTCAGGACCGCCTACCTGACCAACATCAAGCAGTGCAGCCCGAGCATCCGCATCCTCGCCGAGGCCATGACCCAGGCCCAGCTGGACGCCACCTGCACCAGCCTCAACGGCCAGGACGCCTACTTCCACGCCGTGGCGCGGGACAGCGGCCCGGTCGCGGACGACCTCAACAGCGCCATCGAGGTCATCGTCTTCGACGACTCGCCCGAGTACAAGGCGCTCTCCCCGGTGATGTTCGACAACGCCACCGACAACGGCGGCATGTACCTGGAGGGTGACCCGGCCAAGGCCGGCAACCAGGCGCGGTTCGTCGCCTACGAGAAGTCCTGGGCGCGCCCCGACTTCGAGGTCTGGAACCTCAACCACGAGTACACCCACTACCTCGACGCCCGCTTCAACATGTACGGCAAGTTCGAGCTGGCCGACCCCACCCCCGTGGTGTGGTGGACCGAGGGCTTCGCCGAGGTCGTCGCCGACTCCTACGTCAACGTCGTGAACACCAAGGCCATCGAGCAGGCCGCCCGGCACACCTACCGGCTGAGCGACCTCTTCGACACCTACTACGGCGACGAGGACCGGACCTACCGCTGGGGCTACCTCGCCGTCCGCTACATGCTGGAGCGCCACCGGCCCGACGTGGACACCCTGCTCGCCCTGTACCGCAAGGGCGACTGGGCCGGCTCCCGCACCCTCCTCAAGTCGACCATCGGCACCCGCTACGACGCCGACTTCGACGCCTGGCTGACCTCCTGCGCGGGCGGCGAGTGCAAGAACACCCCGAGCTTCCCCAGGCTCACCGAGTGCGCGGGCGGTGACCTCCGCAAGCTCGACCGCAACTGCGGCCGGAGCAACCTGGCGGCGACCACCGGCAACTACGCGCACTTCTACCTCTCGGTGCCGGCGGGCACCCGCCAGATCCGGGTCACCACCAGCGGCGGCACCGGCAACGGCGAGCTCTACTACAACCCGTACGGCTGGGCCTACACCAACGCGTACAGCACCCGCTCGGCGGGCCCGGACAACTCCGAGTCCCTCACCATCACCAACCCCCCGGCGGGCTACGTCTTCTTCAGCCTGTACGCCCAGCAGGGCTTCAGCGGGGTGAGCGTCACCAGCGAGTTCTGATCCCGTCCCGGCCGGGCGCCCCGCGCGCCCCGGTACGGACCCAGTTCGGACCCAGTACGGAACCGCCCCGGCAGCCGGCCGGGGCGGTTCCGTCCGGTTCGGCGGCGTCGGTGTCGTCCTGGTGGTCGTCGTGGTGATGGTGGTGGGCCGGGCAGGTGCTCAGCCGTCGATCCGGTGCTCCCGCCAGAACGGGGCGAGGTCGACGGGGGACACCCCCTGGGCGGCGGCCTTGAACGCGGCGGTGGTCGAGACGCCGTACCAGTGGGCGCGGGCGTAGTCGCGCAGCAGGGCGGCCATCGTGTCCTCGCCCAGCAGTCGGCGCAGCTCGTGCAGGGCGCAGGAGCCGTGGTCGTAGACGACCGCTTCGTACCGGTCGGGGTGCGCGTCCCAGTGGCTCATGGGCGAGGTCAGCCGCTCGTCCTCGGACGCCCAGCGCGCGGCCGCCGCGCAGTTCTCGTCGGCCCCGCCGAGGACGAGGTCGGTCGCGTACTCGCTGAAGGACTCGTCCAGCCAGGGCGCGCGGTACTGGTCGTCGCCGACGATGCCGTACCACCACTGGTGCGCCAGCTCGTGGACCAGCGCCGAGGGCTTGACCCGGTCGAGGACGAAGCCCGGGTACTCCATGCCGCTGAACCAGAAGGCGTTGTCGAGGACGACGGCCAACTCGCCGTACGGGTAGGCGCCGAAGCGGGCGGAGTGCGCGTCGATCGCCCCGCTCGCGACGTCCAGCATCCGGCGCGCGTCCTCGGCGGTGACGTCGGGGGTCGCGAACACACCGATCCGTACGCCGTCCGCCGACCGGCCCGTGAGCCGGGTGAACGGACCGGCCGCCCAGGCGAAGTCACGGACCCGGCGGGCGGTGACGGTGGTGAGGGTCCGGCCCGGACCGCCGGGCGCCTCCACGGCGCTGCCGGTGGCGGGGACCAGCAGGCCGGAGGGGTGGTCCAGGGTGACCGAGTAGTCGGCCGCGAGGGAGTAGAAGGACTCGCCGTTGCCGGTGTACGGATCGAGGTGCCAGCCGTCACCGTCCAGGACGGCGAGCGTCGGCAGGGCGTTGCCGAGGATGTTGTACGCGCCGTCGCGCCCGAAGCGGTCGAGGCCCTCCGGGACGTCGACGGACAGCTCGAAGTCCAGGGTGCCGGACTCGCCCTGCCGCAACGGCCGGGGCAGTGGCACCCGCAGCGTGGTGCAGTCCGCCGTGGCCGTGGCCGTGCCCGTGGCCGTGCCCGCGATACCCGTCAGCCTGACGGCGGGCGCCGCGCACCCGCCGCGGGCGTTCCCCCAGAGCCGCAGGTACACGGCGGACAGCGGTTCCGGCGCGACCTGGGTGAAGCTCACCCGCTGGTGCCCCCGCCAGGCGGCACCGGTCGCGTCGCTGCGCAGCGTCACGGTGTGGGTGACGG
>NZ_JZWY01000784.1:0-2885 GCF_000966955.1 Streptomyces sp. NRRL S-495 | reverse complement strand
GCGGGGCGGCGGCCACCACCGACAGGAGCACGGCGAGCACGGCGAGGACCGCTGGGACGGCGTTCAGGGCGGGCGGGCCGTGGCGGCGTCGCATCGGTCCTCGTGGCTCCTGTCGGTGGCGGTCTGTCGGTGGCGGCCGGTGGGGGAGGTCAGGCGGGGGAGGTCAGGCGGGTCGGGCGGTGCCGCGGTGGCGGGCCAGGACCCGCTGGACGGCGCGGTCGACGGCGGGCAGCGAGGCGGCGAGGTCGGTGTAGACCACCTCCTCCACCTCCGCCACCGTGTGCAGCCCCTGGACCAGGAAGGTGTACTCCCGGCCGCGTTCCAGCAGCAGCACGATGGGCTTGCCGAAGGCGCTGGCCCAGCCGATCTCGATGTGCGTGCCGGGGGAGGCCGGGGAACCCGGCAGGGCGACGAAGAGCTCCGCCTTGCGGATCTCCTCCTGGTCGAGCGCGGTGCACTGCTCGGGGCGCATCAGTTCGGCGCCCCAGGCCTCCCGGCGGTGGGCGTTGTGGACGGCGACGCCCTGCGACTCGAAGTGCTTGATCAGCAGATCGAAGGGCTCCCGGGCGCCCGGCGGCATCTCGCCGGTCTCCGGGTCGAGCAGCTGGATGAACGGCCCGGCCAGGAACAGGGTCCGCGGCGGGGTGGCGAGGTGGGTGGTCATGGGCGCTCAGTCCTTGAGGAAGCACTGGATGTAGGCGTCACCGCTGGTGCCGTGGGTGTACTCGGTGGTGTCGTACGCGGTGTAGGGGTGGCGCTCGACCCGGATCGAGCGGAAGTGCGGGGTGTACTGCCAGCGCAGCTCGGGCTTGGTGCTGAAGAAGGGGATGAACACCCCGCCGGGGCGCAGCACCCGGACCACCTCGGGCATGGTGCGGGCCCACAGCTCGGCGTCGGTCCACACCTCCATGTCCAGGGCCGGGTCGAAGAACATCCCGTCGATGCTCTCCGAGGGCAGCTCGAAGATGCGCCGGAAGAAGTCCCCGCGCTCGACGGTGAGGTTCTCGGGGACCTGGGGGTGCTGGGCGCGGAAGAGGTCCTCGACCTCGTCGAAGAGTTCCAGCACGGTGTGGCGGCGGGTGGCCGGGTTCTGCGCGATCCGCAGGGCGGACAGGCCGAGGCCGAGCCCGACCTCGTAGAAGTCCTGGCCGTACTCGCAGAGCAGGTCGGCGCTCGCCCACATGAGGTCGCGCTCCCAGGCCTGCATGGCCTGCTCTCCGCCGATGCTGAGGGTCACCTCGCCGTTCTGCTCGATGAGCTGGATGTCGGGCTTGGCGCCGGGCTTGGTGCTGGTGGGGGTGCTGGTCATGGCAGTGGTGTCCTCGGGGTGTGCGGTCGGGGTGGCGGGTCAGCCGGGCAGGACGCCGAAGTGGCGCCGGGCCGTGGAGACGGCGAGGTCCTGGACGGCGAAGACGGTGAAGTAGTAGGCCTGCGGGGCGGTGGCCGGGTCGAAGCGGACGCGGAACCCGACGTCCGTCGGCCGGCCGCCGACGGCGCGGACCTTGGCGTGCTCGGGCTCGACCGTGACGTCCGCGCGCAGGTAGCTCGGGACGAACAGGCCGAGTCGGACCGGGCCGGTGCGGGCGGCGGTGAGTTCGGCGCGCACCTCCAGGACGCCGCCCTGCAGGACCTCGTCGGCGCTGTGGGCGAGCAGCGAGGGCGCCTCCGGCAGCCGGAAGGTGACGTCCCCGCAGCGCATGCAGACGGCGCAGACGGTGTCGAGGATCTGCGGCAGCAGGCCGCGCCGGGTGAACTCCTGGGCCGGGCGCCCGCAGTGGCAGGTGACCTCGCGCACCTCGGGGTCCAGCGAACTGCGGTCGCCGAAGTGCGCCGGGTAGTTCATCAGCTCGTCCTCGGGGTCCGCCGCGACCTGCCCGGCCAGCACATGGTCGAGCGACTGCAGGTCGGCGGTGAGCGAGGCACGGATCTCGGCGGCGGACTGGTCGGCGAGATGGGTGGGCCGGGCCACCCAGAGGTCCACCTTCCGGGCCAGCTTGGTCAGCCGGGGCCGCAGGGCGTGGTTGTGCGGCAGGAGTTCGGAACCGAGCAGCGCGTTCAGCCGACGGCCGACGGTGAGCAGCAGCGGGTCCGGCCGGTGGTCGGCCGGCTCGGGAGCGGGCGCGGTGGCGTCGGGCAGGCCGAACCGCAGGAACGCCGGGTACGGGTGCGAACCGGCCAGGCTGGCGTTGAGGGTGTCCACGGTGTCGCCGCCGGTGAGGGCCGCGCGCATCCAGGCGACGTTCTCGGGCCGGTCGGAGTCGTGCACCGAGACGGCGGCGACCACGGTGCGGGCCGGGCCGTCCAGCGCGTTGAGCAGCAGCTGGTACTTCGGGTCGTACAGCGCGAGGTCGGCCAGCGGGCCGCTGTTGCAGGCGCTGAGCACCACCTCGACGGCCGGCACCCGGTGCAGCGGGACGAGCTTGTCCTCGGGCTTGTAGCAGGGCAGCCCGTAGGAGCAGCGCGGGCCGAGCAGCCCCGGCCGGGCCTCGGCGGCCGGGCTGAGGCCGCAGATGGTGAACTCGCCCAGATTGACGCTGTCGTCCTTGCCGTGGCCCTGGAAGGCGACCTTGCGCCAGTGGGTACCGAGGATCGCGGCCTGGATGTCGACCCGCTCGAAGTCCCGGTCGTCGTGGACCTGGACGCCGGGCAGGTGCGGCGGCCGGGCGGTGTCGGTGAACAGCCCGACGGCTCCGACCGCGGCCGCCGGACGGGCGTACTGCTTGGCGACGCTCCAGGCGAGCGAGGCGGCGTCGCGCCCGCTCAGCAGGGTCAGGGCGTGGGTGCGGCTGCGGTAGGTGGCGAACAGCAGGGAGCGCACCGGGTCGAGGGTGAGGTGGTCGTAGCAGCCGACCAGCAGCAGGCTGCCGGGACGGTCGCGCAGGAAG